>BDSV01000171.1 GCA_002898075.1 bacterium BMS3Abin03 | reverse complement strand
AGTTCATCGTTTTGAACAGAATAATACCCGTTCTTCTTTTCTATTTTATCGGTTAACTGATAACCCGATTTTATAATTAATTCGTAAAGCATATTTTCTTCTTTTGAACCGTCTTTTACCTGCGCTTCAAACATATCTATCATTTTCTCTAATTCTTTTTCTGTTTCCACAATATCACTCCGCCACATTTTGAAGTTTGACGGAACTAGCTTAAAAACTTTAAATCCCATTGCTTCAACCTGAACTCGTTTCAGGTTCTTTGATAATTGATCTTCATTCAATTCAAGCTCTGTTTGGTTTTTATCTTTTGTTTGTTCATTCTCTGTCTTGAGCTTCTTAATTACCCTTCTAATTCGTTCCTTGCAAATATCCGCTATTGTTTTATAACCGGCTTTATAAGCTTCGCTGTCTTCTTTTGTTTTTTCAGGTAATTGAACTAAAATAAACTTCCTGTTTCCCCCATCCTCTTTGTTTAACTTCAATACTGCATGTGCTGTTGAGCCAGAACCGGCGAAAAAGTCAAGGATGATATCTTCATCATTCGTTATTGCTTCGAATAATTTTTTTAATATATACTCATCTTTGGGGTTATCGAATATATTCCTTCCTAATAATGTATTCAATTTCTGTGCAGCAGCACGTCTATCCCTATAAAAAATACTTGGTATAACTTGGCCTTCTGTTTCATGTAAATAACGTTTAATTGTAGGTACTTTGTTTTCATTCGCACCAAATTCTATTCTATCTTCATCAATTAAAGCAAGCATATCTTCTTTCTTAGATATTCGCCAACCTGCTGTGGGAATCCTGACTGGTTTTTTAGTTTTAGGATGTAATATTTCATATCTTGGTCCTCCCGAACCTGGCCAAGAAATATCACCGGGAAAATAAACGCCCCTTTTATCAACTGAATTGTAATGTCTATGATACCACGCTTTATCATTTTTTGATAATAGTTTATACCATTCCCGTAATTGCACAGTAATTTCGTTATAATCATCTCTAAATTCATTTTTTAATTCATCAACTTTTTTATAAATATCATCAATTCCTTCTTTCCTTGTTCTCCATCGAGTTTTATTCACTGTTAAATAGTCTTTGTTTTTTGTATAACATACAACATAATCGTGCGAAACAGATACAAATCTTGAATCATTCTTTATTGCTCCTTCCCAACAAAGAACAGCAATAAAATTTTCCTCACCAAAAATCTCATTCATCATCATCCTAAGATTATGTACTTCGTTATCATCAATTGAAACAAAAATAACTCCGTCATCTCTAAGTAAATTCCGGGCAAGGTATAGCCGCGGGTACATCATCGAAAGCCAGTTGCTGTGGTAATGTCCGCTTTCCTTTGTATTCTTCCTGAACATTCCTTCTTTCAAAAGATAACCTTCCTCATCCTTTTCACCGATGCGTTTAAGGTATTCATCTTTTTTTTCGGAGAATCTGTCGGGATAAATAAAGCTGTCGTTACCTGTGTTGTAGGGTGGGTCGATATATATCATTTTTATCTTACCGAAATAAGACTTCTGCAAAACCTTCAGCACTTCAAGGTTTTCGCCTTCAATAAATACATTTTCAGTTTCATCGAAATTAATGGATTCATTTTTTACAGGAATGAGTGTAGCTGCAGTTCTCTGTTGCAAAACTCTAAAAACTTCGGACTTTCCCGCCCAATTGAGATGATATCTTTCTTCACTTAAGTTAAGGTCTTCGCCGAGAGTGGCTTTCAGCTTTTCCCAATCAATTTTATCTTCTGTAAAAGCTTCAGGAATAAGTTCTTTTAGCTTGTTTAATTTTTCTGAAAGTATGTCGAGTGATTTTCCGTCCATTCTTAAAAGTCTTTTTAATATCGTTAAAATTACAAATTATAGGGTTAACATTTTGAGGCTTCTAAAAAATTAAATTTTGGTGTCGTGTCATTCCCACTACCGAAGGCATTCCTTGGAAGAAAGTGGAAATCTAAAACAAAATCAATAGATTCCCGTTTTCACGGGAATGACAAAACGAATAATTCAGAAGTCTCATTTTACTTTTTCAAAATATCATTAACCGATTCAAAGAAGTAAGTTGGTTTAATTCCGTTGGTTCCGTTTTGAAATAGCTTTACACCGGTGGAAACAAGCGCAGTATCTATTCCGAATTTATTGCCCATTGCAATGTCCGTTTCCAATCTATCGCCTACTAACAGCACTTTTCCCGGGTCCATATCCAGCCGTTTTTTAATTTCATCGAACATGAACTTCGAGGGCTTTCCGAAATGAAGTTCTAATTTCCTGTGAGTTCTTTTCTGAAGAGCCGAGATAGTCGATCCGGCATCGAGAACTTCGCCATTATCAACGGGACATGTATCGTCGATATTCGCAGCGAAAAATCTCGCACCGTTTTCCAATGCTCTCGCTGCTATTTCTAATTTATCATAATTAAGCGTGCGGTCTAATGTTACAAGAAGAATATCAATCTCTTCAGGGCTGCTGCTAAAAACCAATCCGGCTGATTTTACTTCATCGATAAAACTTTGCTCTCCTATTGCAAAAAATCTATTTCCATTGTAATGCTCCGTCAAATATTTGTTCAGCACTACTGTGGAATTGATGATTTCATTTTCAGCAACATTCAATCCGAATTTTTTCATCAGGTTATAGTAATCATTTACCGACCCGGTTGTTTTATTTGAAATAAAGATAGTTTTTTTGCCGAGTTCTTTTAGTTGATTAACGGTTTTATCCGCCCCGGGAATTAAATGAGAACCCCGGTAAATGGTTCCGTCCATATCGAAAATAAAACCGTTGTATTTGCCAAGCACTTTTTATTCAACCTTTCTGATATTATAAATTTTTACGGTATTAGGTTTAATAGTAATTTTCAATTGCGCATTACTATTGCTGCTGCCGGCGCTTCCCTTTTCATCAGACAGAAGCTCGGTGAAAGTAAAACTGCCGGCGCCGATATTTATATTAAAAGTATCTTCCTCATTACCGGTATTAAAAGCAGCAATTATTTTTTCATTCTTAAATTCTCTTTGAAAAGCAAAAGTATTCTTTTCGTTATTATTATACAAAAACGACTGCGTTCCTTTTTTCAGAGCATTACTCTTATTTCTTATGGAGATGATATTTATATAAAAACTCAACAGCTCTTTATTTTGCTCCACTTTATAAATTCCATATCCCGTCCCAAATCCGGAGTTCTCATCTATAATTTCATTGTCGTAGATCAGTTCATCCCAGATCATCGGCTTTCTATCGTGCGGGTCGTCGGCGCCCCACATTCCCGCTTCATCACCGTAATAAATCATAGGTGCACCGCGGTATGTCATTTGAAATGCTGCTATAAGTTTTTGCTTTTCGTAATCGGCTTTTGTCGGTTTACCGGGATTGTAATCAGGGTTTCTTTCATCTGCATCACGATCGAATTTTCTATCGGGGTTTTTTATCATCGAGGCAAGGCGGTCTGTATCGTGGCTGTCTATAAGATTTTGAATCGCTAACAAGTTATCTTCGGGATAGACCTTATCAATTTTCGATAGCCTGTTTATAAAATCATCTGTTGTTATCTTATTTCTATCTGCGATGAAAAAGTCGTTAACTGCATACGCAAAATTGTAATTCATTAAGGCATCGAACGGACCTGTACTTGAAACGAAATCAGGAGAAAGCTCCCAGAGTTCTGCAATAAGAATTGCATTTTTATTAATAGATTTTACAAGCTTGCTCCAATCTTTCCAGAAACCAAGCGGAAGTTCGCGTGCAACATCTAAACGCCAGCCGTCTATTCCGTCCGAAGGGTCGCCGTCATTGTTCGGATCCATCCATCTCCGGGTTGAATTAAAAATGTATTGCTTCGGACCGGGATTCAAATCATTTTCATCATCATTTAACTCGGGCAAAGATTTTACACCCCACCATCCTTTATAATCAAATTCGTTTTGAACAGTTGCCGGATTGTCGAAACGATTAATTTCATACCAATCTTTGTACTTAGAGTTTTTACCGTTTTTAATTATATCCTGAAACGCCCAAAACCGCACACCGGTATGATTGAAAACACCGTCGATTATTATTTTCATTCCCCTGTTATGAACTTCATCGATCAGTTTTAAAAATAATTTATCGGCGGAAGTCCATTTCCAGGTATCCGGATCATCGGGTATTTCGGAATCAATCAGCTCTCTGTCTCCATCGGGATCGGGTCCGAAGTTAACATCGATGTGATGATATGTCGATGCATCATATTTATGAAGTGATGCCGCTTCGAATACAGGATTGAGATAGATAGCTCCGATTCCTAAATCTTTTATATAATCGAGGTGATCGATTATTCCCTGTATATCGCCGCCGTACCGCCTTTCGTAAAGATGATCGCGGAGATTGCCTCCTGATTTTCTTTCCCACTCATCCTGCGAAAACCAATTCGATGTCCATCGTTTTATCTTCCAGCCGGAAGGGATTGAATCTGAATTAATAAATACTTTTTCGGGTTCGGGATCATTCATTGTATCACCGTTCGCAAATCTTTCGGGAAAAATCTGGTACCACACAACTCCTTTAGACCATTCGGGCACCTGCGCGTGTAATGATATTGTTGAACCGGTTACAAGAAAAAGAGTTGAAATAATTAGGAATAAACTCACCCCCGAAATAAATTCGGGGCAAGTTCTAAATCCCTCTCTTGAAAAGAGATGGACTTTTAAAAATTTCAGAAAGTCATTTTTATTAAAAAGTTTTCTAAAACGTAATATTAATTTGATTCTCATTCCAACTGCCTGTCCCAATTTACCGGGCGAAATGGAAATCTTTATGAAAACCAGGTTTTCAGATTCCCTCTTACAAGGGAATGACACAAAATTCAGAAATTTTTGGATAATTCCTTGGCAATGAGTTCTTAAATTTGACATATAATTTTTGTACAGTATCTAAAGTGTGTGGATAAAAAATTGTTTTAAAGATTTAATTCTCTTTTCATTTTAGCCAAAGCTTCCTTAATGGAGCAGGGTTTGTAACCAAGTTGGGTTTCGGCTTTTAGTGTAACCAATCCCGATCTCAGGGGTCGTCTCGCAGGTTGATTCAGTTGCTTTGTTATGATCGGTTTGATCAGCGATTTATCGAGCTTAAAAAAATCGGCGATCATTATAGTAAATTCATACCGTGATAAATATTCTTTTCCCCCGACATGATATATTCCTGTTTTTCTAAACTCGATAACCTTACTCACTGCCTGTACAAGGTCATCGATAAAAGTAGGATTGTTAATCTGATCCGTAACGATTCTTATCTCTTTACCTTCCCGAAGCGATTGAACAACCCACCTTACAAAATCGGGGCGGCTATCTGCAATACCGTACAAAACATTCGTACGCAGCACAGTATATATTGCCCCGCTTATTTTAAGTGCATTTTCGCTTGCAAGTTTTGTCCGCCCGTAATAACCAAGCGGATTAGGAACTGCTTTTTCATTATACGGTCCGGCTTTACCGTCAAAAATATAATCGGATGAAATATGGATCATGTGAGCATCTATCACACGAGATGCTTCAGCCAAATATTCAACTGCTTTAACATTTGTTTTCCAGGCGGTTTCCCTGTCGGTCTCGCTTTTATCTACGTTTGTGTAAGCAGCGGCGTTAAAAATAAAATCGGGACAGAAATCGTAAACTGTTTTTTTAATCTTATCCCGGTCGGTTATATCGCAGGAAATATAATCGGCTCCTTTAAAGACAGGCAGGTCCTCGATGGAAAGAGTAAGAAGCTCAACCTGGTTTTTATTCTTATAGAAATCCACAGTCCGCTGCCCGAGCATACCGTTCGCGCCAATAATAAGTATCCGGTTCTTAACTATATCGCTGTTGAACATCTTTCTTCAAATTGCTAAACTCTTTTATGTCAGAATAAGTTGCGCTGCATCCCGCAGCTATGTTTGCAATGCGCAATGATTTGTTTACATCTTTTGTTCTAATATAACTATAAAAATAAACTGCCCCAAAAACATCGCCGCAGCCAACTTTGTTCCGGGTTTTTACTTTTATCGCCGGTATGTAAACCGACTCGATATCCTCTTCAGATTTAAAATAAACCAGCACACCTTTTTCTGCTTTGGTTATTATTACTTGTTTAACACCGCAAAATAGCAGCTCACGAACTATTTCGTTTTCGGAAATTTTACGCGATACTGTTTTCAACTCATCTTCATTCGCCTGAATAATATCCACACATGCAGCCCACTTTTTAAATCCGGGTATTCTCCTCAACCTGCGGTTTCCATCCTCATCCAGACCGCGTGAAAATGTATGTACATCGAAGTAAATCAATCCGTCAAACTTTTTTCGAATATGTTCCAGTTGCTCAAGCGTAATATCGAACCCGGTTATCATATTAATAAAAATTCCCGCGAACTTCTGCAATTTGTCTACAGGAATATTTAAATTCCGGGTTACATTTTCGTAACGCTCGTCTCTCTCCCTATTTTGATAAATAGTAAGATTAACTTTCGGTATCTTATCTCTGTATTCGATATATGTTTTACTAATTTTACGATACACTTCCTCGAAAAGATATTCATGCTCTTTAGTTAAAGAAGTGCATAAAAATATCTCATTATCCTTTTCCGCAACACTCACAGCAGCAACAGCAGAATAGAAAATTCCGCCCGGCTTAATGGAAATTTTTCCATCTTCATTAATGCTATCTACTACCGATTGACCTATAATTAAAATTTTCATAATGGAAATATCTAAAATTTTTAATCAAATAATTTAATAAAAGGTAAAATGCACTGTATAATTGATTTCAAAGTTGGCTGAATTTCAATTATATTAGTTTTCAATTTTTTCAAAAAAAACTCATTAATAAAGCTTAAAGAATGAAGATAGGTATAACCTGTTATCCTACATACGGCGGAAGCGGAGTGATTGCTACCGAATTAGGCAAAGAACTTGCTCTTCGCGGACACAAAGTTCATTTTATAAGCTATGCGCTGCCGTTCCGTTTAAGCCGTTATATTGAAAACATTGTTTTCCACGAAGTAGAAACGAGCAAGTACCCGTTGTTTGAATTCCCTTTATACAGTCTTGCGCTCGCAAGTAAAATGGTTGAAGTTGTAGAGTTTGAAAATCTTGACCTGCTTCATGTTCATTACGCATTGCCGCATGCAACCAGTGCCTATCTCGCCAAACAGATGCTGAGAGATAAAAGAGATCTAAAGATAATAACCACATTACATGGAACAGACATAACGCTTGTCGGACTCGAGCCGTCATTTCTTCCCCTGGTAAAATTCAGCATCGATCAGAGTAACGGTGTAACTGCTGTATCCCGCTTCCTCAAAGAAAAAACCATTACTAATTATTCCTGTACGAAACCGATCGAGGTTATTCCAAACTTTATCGATTCGGAGTTATATAAACCAAACGAGCAAACTTCATTCAGAGATCACATTGCGCCTAACGGTGAGAAAATTCTCGTTCATACATCAAATTTTAGAACGGTAAAACGTGTCCCGGATACTATAAGAATATTAAAAAAAGTTAGAGAAGACATACCGGCAAAACTTGTACTTGTAGGTGACGGACCGGACAGGTCGGAATGCGAAAGACTTTGCCGTCAGTTAGACCTGTGTGATGATGTTAAATTTCTCGGCAAGCAGGAAGGACTTGTGGAAATATTAAATTCTGCCGATTTGTTTTTAATCCCCTCGCAATCCGAAAGCTTTGGTTTAGCAGCACTCGAGGCGATGTCTTGCGGGCTTCCGGTAATCAGTACGAGCGTAGGAGGCTTGCCCGAGTTAGTAAAACATAATGAAACGGGATTTGTTGCCGAGATTGGCGACATCGACAGGATGTCTAAATATGCCGTCGATCTTTTAACTAACGAAAAGAAATTTAAACTATTTTCACACAATGCAAGGCAGCGTGCTATAAATCAGTTTGATAAATCGAAAGTGGTTCCTATTTACGAAAAATATTACAAAACTATACTGGGTAAATAATTATGATAATTTATTGTGCCGGACCTATAAATGGCGACACGACCTATCAGAAAAATTATGTTGAAATAATAAAGCTTGTCGAGTCACAGGGGCATACGGCACTTGCGGAGCTTAACGGTAAATTTCACGCTTCAATTCCGCTTTCGGATAACCAGATTTATACAAGAGACCTGAAGTGGATTAATGGAAGCCGGCTGATGATTGCGGAAATTTCAGGTCCGAGTCTTGGTGTAGGGTTTGAAATAGCTTACGCTTTGTTCGAAAAGAAAATTCCAGTTCTTGCCTTAGCTTTAAACGAAGTAAAAAAAATGTCAGCCATGATAACAGGCTGTAATTCCGATCTACTGACATTTGCCCGGTATAATAGTTTAGAAGATTTGCAAAGTATCATTTTTAAATTCATAAAGGATTTGAATAAGGAAAATGACGGAAAAGGAATTCATCTCTCATCATATACTAAAACACTCTAATGATTTAAAAAACTTTCCCGAAGATTTTACCAATTTAGAATCAACAAAAGAGTTAATTGTACCGGCAGAAACATTGGTGCCCGGTAACGAGCTTTTCGGTTCTTACGAAATTATAAAAACAGACGGCACACCAGTATTACAGGCAGAGAGCATTCAGAAAGCAAAGTATATAATTTATGCGAGCGGAAAACGCAGCGGAACGATCCGGATTCCGAATGATAAATCATTAATCATACAGGCAGTTGAAAAATACGATGCTTACCTCGATTCACTTTTGCAGGAAATCACAAAGGAATTTAAAAACACATTTCCCGATTCACAAAATATCCATTCAGCCACAAGTGAAATTTTTAAAAAACTTAACCTTGTTAGAATTTGAAAAGAGTTAAAACCAAAATATCGAATAAGGTTTATGAATATTTATGCCGGATATACGGCAGGGAATCGGCAGATAAATATTTAAACTTTGTCGAGGAACGTCCGTCGGTCTATGTTAGAATTAACCCGTTAAAAATCACCAGGGATGAATTAGTAAACCGGCTGCGAAAGAGATATAAAATTAATGCTGATATTTTTGATCTCTTACCGGAAACTTTAAAATTTCACGAGAGAGAGGAAGACCTCGGCAAAACCCTGGAAATAGTTCTCGGCTGCTACTACATTCAGGGCTTTTCTTCTATGCTGCCCGCGCTTGTATTAAACCCAACGGCAAAGGATAAGGTGTTGGATCTCTGTTCGGCACCCGGATCAAAGACAACGCAAATTGCAGAAATGATGGAGAATAAGGGAACACTCGTTGTAAATGAAATTCAGCTCGACAGGATAAAGGCGCTAATTTATAATCTTGACAGGTTAAACATTTTGAACGCGGGAGTAATTCATTCTAAAGGAGAAATTTTAAGTAAGTATTATCAAAATTATTTCGATAAAATTCTTGTCGATGCGCCCTGCAGCGGACTCGGTATAATGCAAAAACGGATTGAAGTAAATAACTGGTGGTCTTTAGATAGAGTAAACCGGCTGCACGATTTGCAGGTAAAACTTTTAGTATCTGCTATAAAAATGTTAAAGGTAGGCGGAGAAGTTGTCTATTCAACCTGTACGCTCACGCCGGAAGAAAATGAGCTGGTAATTAATAAGCTGTTAAAAAAATACCCGGTTCAAATTGAAAAGATTAAACTTCCGATAAAATACAGGGAAGGATTTACCTTGTACGAAGGCAGGCAGCTTCACCCCGATCTTAAAAAGGCGGTTAGAATCCTCCCGTGGGAAGCCGATTCAGACGGATTTTTCATGGTTAAACTTAAAAAGACTGGTGAAACTGAAGGAGCAGAACCATCCAAATGGAAAAAAAGTTACATAACCGAATTTTTACCACCGGCTGATAAAAAGATTGAAAAATATCTTTCATACATTTCTGATGTTTTCGGAATCGATGATGATGTTTTTACAGGGTATAATTTTATTCTTAAAAGGAGTGACCTGTTCTTCGTAAACAAAGACTGGCAGTCGGAAAATCTCGGTCTGTTTCACCGGATTGGTACTAGGTTCGGCAGAATTGATAACAAGGATAATATTGTCCTTCATTCTAATGCAGCACAAATTCTTGATAAACATATTACCAAAAATATTTACCATGTTAAAGACAGGGAAGAACTACGGATTTATCTTGCCGGCGGTTTGATAGTTAATGAAGAAATTGAACGCGGGCAGTATGTTATAAAATACAACGATTACGTTTTAGGAACGGCAGTAGTTATAAGCGGCGGAATAAAAAGCCGTTTTCCACGCTCGAAAAGAACACAGAAAATTAAGCTGGGTGAGTTCTAATATTTTTTCTTAGAGCGGGACAATTGCCCTGCTTACTCTTATTAGCTCAAAAGACCCATGCACCGCTCAAATCACATACTTATTTATTGTTCCAGCCTGATAACACTTACAGGATATACCTCTTACAAATTGATTTTCGGATTTTGGTTTTATTATAAACCTTTTTATAACTTTTAATATACAAGAAGTTTATTGTAAAATCCGAAAACCAATTGAAGTAGTGCATATATTTGAAAATTCCAATAATCAAAAGCCGTTTCCCCATTCAAAGAGAACACAAAAGACAGGGCTTAGTAAAATTCACTTTTAATAATTTCGCGACTATAATTTCTTACTTATTTTTACTTATTCTTCACCACCTCTTTATTCATCATCAATAATCTCATAATCTGCAAATCATTATAACTAACCTTTCCATCAAGCTCATCAAAAACAGGTCTTAATAAATCTGTCCCATGTTCTTTAAATAGATTCAATACAATTTTTTGCTGAGCGGAATCTATTTCCAAAAGGGGAAGCAAAGCATCGGTGTTCACTGCATTACCCTCTCTAACGTACCTGTTAAGATGCGAAAGAAAAGTTCCGAGTTTAAAATTAAATTCATTAAGAATATCTTCCACCTTCCTGCCGGATTGATAAGCTTCCGTAACCACAATATAGCGTCTCGTTTTTCCTGCTTTTGTTATTTGGCTATTCCTCTGCCTTCTTGTTTTTGTAATTGAACCGATATGGTTTTTTATACAATAATCAGTGACGATGTTTAAAAACTTTTTCCCGTACCTATCGAATTTTACTTTGCCCACACCATGAATCTTAAGAAGCTGATTAACAGTTTGCGGAAAATAGGCAGCCATTTCAATAAGAGTTTTATCCGGAAAAATAACGTAGGGGGGAATGCCCAGTTTATCAGCAATTTCCTTTCGTTCACTCCGTAAAATTTCGAATAAATTTTTATCATAGTGCAAATCTGTTTCAGCCCTCGCAGTAAATTTTATTTCTTCTGCTTCCAGCTTGCCCATAACATTTCTTTTACCTTTCAAAACTTCATAACCTTTTCCGGTAACTTTCAGACTTCCGAATTCAGGGTCTTTCTCGATTAAATTCTTCTGTATGAATTGACGGGAAAGACTCAACCATTGATTCTTTGAAAGGTCATCTCCAATTCCATAAGTCGAAAGAGAATCGTGGTTTTTTGCTATTACCTTTTTTGTTTTCGAGCCTCGCAATACGTCGGTTATATGAACGGCACCGAAAATTTCCCCGGTTCTCTTTATGCATGATAAAAACTGTTGTGCTCTTACTGTTACGTCGATGAGGTCTTTTGCTTCAGTGTTACAATTATCACACATACTGCAGTTTTCCTGCGAATATTTTTCACCGAAGTAATTCAGAAGCGGAATGCGCCTGCATTCGTATGATTCTGCATATCGAACAAGAGCATCGAGGTGCATCTTTGCAATTCGTCTTTCCTTATCTTCTTTTTGATCGATAAAATAATTTATTTTCCTGATATCACCGTAATTAAAAAGAAGCAGACAATGCGCCTTTAGTCCGTCCCGCCCCGCTCTTCCAATCTCCTGATAATAGGATTCGATATTCTTCGGGAGATCATAATGAATCACAAACCTGACATTCGGTTTATTAATTCCCATCCCGAATGCGATAGTAGCAACAATGATCTGCACATCATCCTTAATAAACTGTTCCTGGTGCCTTTTCCTCTCTGAATCGCTCAGACCTGCATGGTAAGGTAAAACAGAGAAACCCCGGTAATGTAATTCTTCGTAAAGATCATCAACCTGCCGGCGCGAAAAACAGTAAATTATTCCGGATTGATTAGGATACTTTTCTAAGAAATCTAATGTTTGTTCCAGGGGATTTACCTTACGAACGACCTGAATATATAAATTATGCCTGTTAAAACTGGCAAGAAATTTTTGGGATTCTTTTAAATGAAGATTGTTAATAATATCATCCTGTACGCGCGGTGTAGCAGTTGCAGTAAGAGCAATGGAAACAGCTTCGGGAAAGTACGATTTTAATTCTGCTATCTGTCTGTATTCCGGGCGGAAATCGTGACCCCATTCGGAAATACAATGTGCTTCATCGATTGTGAGGCAATCCACTTTAACGGAAGCAAGAAGATCGAGTGTTTTTTTCATCAACAGAGTTTCCGGGGCTACATAAAGCAGCTTTACTCTGTTGTTCCTGATTTTTTCTTCATTAGCCCGGTAATCTTCCTGTGAGAGTGAACTGTTTAAATATATTGCCTGAACTCCGTACTCCCGTAACTGCTCAACCTGATCCTTCATTAAAGAGATGAGCGGAGAAACTACTACCGTTAAACCTTCGAATATGAGAGCGGGAATTTGATAACATAACGACTTGCCGCCGCCTGTGGGCATTATTACAAAAGCATCTTTTTTAGATAAAACGTTATGAATGATTTTTTCTTGAAGCGGACGAAATTTATCATAACCGAAAATATTCTTTAAAATTGAATCGGCTTTATTTATCATTATTATCCGCCACTTTTGAGGAAAGCTTATTAATTAAAAGGATAGTTATTATTAAACTTATATTACGTAACCCTGCCATTTTCAATTATTTTAAGATTCTTCACTTTACCGGTAAGATGAGTATGTAACACTAACTACTAATATAAAAAATTTCTAATTGAATTTTCTGGCTAATACGAAACGAACATTTTTTGTTCATTAATTTTAGATTCAGGAAGGGCTTGCTCAAAAGTATTGTTATACTGTTATTCCTTTGAAATCAGGAGGCTAAATTCTTAGAATAAAAATCAGGGTCCAACGCATACGCATGTGCGCTAACTTAATTGCCCCGACTTTTTTAGAGACTGTGTGAGAATTTATTTTTGCTTTGTAGCGCGACTTTTAAGTCGCAATTCTTATGATAAATAGCGAGCTGAAGCTCGCTCTACAAGTTTGATTTTAATTTTCACACAGTCTCTTTAAGTCGGGGAATTTGTAACCCCAAGTAAATTATGGCTTTAGCCACAACTCTTTCTTCAGTTTCGGCTAAAGCCAACATCCTATTATTTAATTTAGTCGTGGCAATTCAATAAAAATTGCTCTTTTTATCGGTCAGTCCCGACAAAGTCGGGAAAAACAATCCTTAAGTTGATGCCTATGAACGCATGCGGGACGAAAAACACTTATGAATCCGGTTTTAGAATTCGCGGCATTTATTTACTGCGAAAACTCAATAACGCACCGGTCATCTTAATAAAATCATTTTCTTCGTTTGAATAAATGAACCTGCTGTAAGCCGGTAAAAGTAAACACCGCTCGGTAAATTTGCTGCGTTAAATTCAACTTCATAATTCCCTGCTGGCAATTCTTTGTTTACTAATGTTGCAACTTCGTTTCCGAGAAGATCATATACAACGAGTTTTATAAGCTGCAACCCACCCCTTCCGTCCCCTCCAGGGAGGGGAGACTCTGGAATAGAGAATTTTATTTTTGTCGAGGGATTAAACGGATTTGGATAATTTTGCCCTAGTGCAAACTGTATTGGAACTTTCTCAAATTCATCTATGCTTACTACCGTTGTATCACCATAAAGTACTCCATCAATTAGTGCACCCTTTAACCAAATATCAAACCATTGATCTATTCCGTTAGCATCTAAATGAATCAATCCAAACTTTTTTGAAATTAACAATACATAATTTGTCCAAGAATCATATCTACATCCGGTTGTCAGAATTTCTATATATGGCTGGTTTTCACCAAAAAAAACTGAATCCCCCTTTGACAACATAACAATCATTCCCGTTGTTGTAATTAAAGTATCCCCTGGTAACATAGTAAAATCACAATAGACCTCTGTAATAAATGAGCCCGCTGAATCGCAGTACCAATGTCTCTCAATTAAAGCAGAATCTGATCGTTCATAGATTGGGACGTTATAGGCACTGAAATTATAATTGTTTATAGTAGTATCTCCAATGATCTTCCAGAGATAGTAATAATCCCAGTGGATGCCACCGTGAGCATGACCCACCTTTCTATATGTCCAGCTATTCCCAATTGATAGGTCTTTAATTGGCTCTTGAGCTATAGCTACTGTGATAGATGTAAGTACAAGAATTAAAAGAAAATTTTTCATAACATACCTCATCTTATTAATATCATTTTCTTTGTTTGAATAAATGAACCTGCAGTAAGCTGGTAAAAGTAAACACCGCTTGGTAAATTTGATGCGTTAAATTCTATCTCATAATTCCCTGCAGGTAATTCTTTGTTTACTAATGTTGCAACTTCGTTTCCGAGAAGATCATATACAACAAGTTTTATAAGCTGCAACCCACCCCTTCCGTCCCCTCCAGAGAGGGGAGACTCTGGAATAGAGAATTTTATTTTTGTCGAGGGATTAAACGGATTTGGATAATTTTGCTCCAATTTAAATCCCTCCGGTTGATTGTTACCTTCAGTTACTGATGTTACACTAAAACTGTAATCTGTTACATTCGGGAAATGATCGGATGCATTTTTTGTATCATTCTGCTGGAAACCATACTCGGCAAGCCGGTCGGGACTCATCACTTCTGTTTGAATTAGAAACGCTTTTTCAACACTCATCACACTATTTGAACAGATTTGATAATCCAATCTACCCGGGGGAAATGAGGAGCCGTCATCGCGCCAGGTATAAGCTGTTCGCCTGTCGGTTTGTGATGCTAATAAATCTTGCAAATCCGTATCATCCCAATCGGGCGGTGCGCCGTTACCGAAGAGTTGAGTGTTTATTATTTCACCGGTAATAAGGGTAGTCTGCTGCTGCCTGTTCCTAACAAGATTCAAATCGCCTAAAATTACAAAGGGTGTGTTTTCAGGAAGGTCGATAGCTCCGCCGGGAGTTTTAGCATCAAGAATAAAAGCAATAGTTGCATCGGCTTCCTTCTGTCTTTTTTCATCATTGGTTGTTCCGCCGCAGCATTTATAATGAGAATTGATCACCATTATATCACTATTATAATATGAGGGTAAATCTACGAGCGAAGCAGTAATTCTATGACCGGGATAAACCTCCCAGCTTTGTATGAACGGATACCTCGACACAGTTACATTTCCCTGGTCAAGCTTTACCGCATTCCAGCTTGCACCGTTCGGCAGCGGAAGAATCTGGTTGATTTTATTTTTTACTTGCGCTGCAGACGAACCAAAAAATTCATTAAAACAAATAATATCGGGTTGAATTGCCTGAAGTATCCGGGCAAAATATTCTTCACGATTCGGATCAAGCAGCCCATCCTGCAAAACATTATAATCCATAACACGCAAAAGGGTTGTATCGTACCGGTTAATATCAATAGGCACTAAAGGCGGAGTTGGTGTATTATCAAAAGTATATTCAAAAACCTCACCGCTGTTAGGCATCCAATCACCGTTGGATGCTTTATCTTCAAAGAATATTTTTATAGTCGATGATGTAAACAGCGAATCGATCCCGTTCGGCAAAACAACTCTGCCAATTGCTATTTCATAAGTTGTATCGGTAACGGTTGGTAAGCTGCGGTAAAGAATATCGGGATGGGTAATATTGAAATTCCCGTTTTTATAAAAAGTACCGTTCCTATCCCCAAAATTCCATTCCAGTTCTGCGCCTATCCCGTTTATAAGAACACCGGTTTCGCTATTATTATCTCCATCGATGTAAAGCGTTAACTGATTGTTTTCCAATAATTTCATTTCAGGTGTGAGATTCAACCTTATAAAAAGGAAAAGCTCATCATTGGTTACGGAAAAGTATCTGAAATCGAATTGATTACCGTCACCCGCGTTATCAATGTAAGTCGGTACCGGTTCGTTCCAATCGTTAGTTCGTCCATCTAAAAATATCGGCAGCGATTGTGCGAAGGAAAAATTTGCATAAGTCAGGAAAACGAGGAGTAAAAACTTTTTCATAATAATAGCTTGTATTTGTTCTAAAGCGAAAATAATTTTAATTATTAAATATAAGAATAAACTCAGCGAGGATTATGAAATGAATATCCAAATATTCGGTACCAAAAAATGCAAGGACACACAAAAAGCAGAAAGATTTTTTAAAGAGAGAAGAATACAATTTCATTTCAGAGATTTGACAATTAAGGGAATCTCTAAAGGTGAGCTTGAGAATATTAAAAGAGTAATCCCTTTGGAAGATTTAATCGATAAAGACGGAAAGCAATTTAAGAAGCGAAATTTAGATTATATGGTTTACGATACAGAAGAAGAATTACTCGCCGATCCCCGTCTGCTAAAAACCCCAATTGTAAGAAACGGAAGACTTGCTACTATTGGATACCAGCCGGAAATTTGGAAAGAGTGGATAGAAAATGATTAAATTTAATTCGTTTTTCAAATCAAATAAAAGATTTTTTATCTAACTTCATTTTTTTTCTTGACAGGAGTGTCTTTATTTATTATATTTGCTTTGTGTTTCAAAGTACTTTATATCAACGGGAGTTAAAATGGACGAAATAAATGCTCGACAAGAACTAGCCTTCATAAAAAAGGTTATGGATGACAGCCGCAGGATTATTTCCGATGACGGCAAAGGGTTTGTATTTTGGGGAGTGCTGATTACTATTGGTTTACTCGCTACTTATTTTTCAGTTATTTATAAATGGCACTACCTGAATTGGTTCTGGCCTGCACTGATTGGTTTTGGTTGGATATACACTATAATAGCTGCAGCACGGAAAGAAAAGAGAGTTAAAACCAGAACACTGGCAGGTAAGATTATGACTGCCGTTTGGATTGGCTGTGGTGTAGCAATGACAATTATAGGTTTTGCAGGAACAATTACCGGAGCTTACGGCGTATGGCTGATAAGCCCATTAATTTCTATTGTTTTAGGTGTGGGTTACATGGCTACGGGTGTCATTTCCGGAAAAACCTGGATCTCCCTGCTATCTATTGGCTGGTGGGCGGGTGCTGTAATAATGTTATTTATGTATAACCTGGAAACTCTTTTGGTTATGGCTGCTATGATGATACTGTTCCAAACAATACCCGGAATTATGTTATACGCCGAATCTGAAAAATTAATTAATGATGAGTGAAATGAAAGACTTCGATTATCAAAAGTTAGATGAGATAATTCATTCGAGAATCCGTCTTGCGGTAATTGCTGTTCTTGTTACGGTCGATGAGGCGGAATTTACATTTCTCCGGGAGAAAGTTAATACAACAGATGGAAATTTAAGCACTCATTTGAAAAAGTTAGAAGACACCGGCTATGTTGCGGTTAGCAAATCGTTCGAAAACCGAAAACCTGTAACACGTTACATGTTAACACAGAAAGGCAGGAAAGCATTTGAAATTTATGTGGAACGTTTGGAAAATCTGATCAGGAAAAAATAATTTTTTTAATCACCCACTTTGTTTATCAAAGTACTCTTTAGCTGTAAAAGAAAGGAAGATAAAATGAAATCCATTATTCCAATTATTCTTGTCTTACTATTGATTCAATTTGTAAACGCACAGGAATTGCAATCTGAAAAGACCGGTAATTTGACTGTTGTAATTACCGGATTAGAAAATGATAACGGCATGGTTTTACTCGGACTGTACAATTCGAGAGAAAATTATGAGGGCAGAGGGAAAGCATATCGAGGCGAAAAGGATTCAATTGAAAACAAACAAGCTGTATTCATATTTGACGAATTACCCTTTGGAGAATACGCAATAAAAGTTTATCACGATGAAAACTCAAATGGTAAGCTGGATAAAAACTTTCTCGGTATTCCTACGGAAGATTACGGGTTTTCGAACAACGCAAGCGGAACTTTCGGTCCCGCCGATTATGACGATGCTAAATTCCTTTTCAACAAAAATAAAATGACTATCGGGATTACCATCAATTAAAAATAATAAAAAGGAGTTAAAATGAAATCTATTCTATTAACAATATTGGTTATACCGCTGTTTGTTTTCGTCACATTAGCCCAAACAAGCAGCGAGTTAATAAGCGAAGCAAAAAAAATAATCTATCAGGGTGATATTCATTTTGATGAAGGACTATATTTAAAAGGCAGGGGTTTATTTGAAAGAGTACTTTCATCCGAACCTGAAAACTTTCTTGCTAAATACTATCTGGCTTATACCGATTACAAACTTTCCATTTACTTTATGTCTAAAAAAGAACAGATACAGTTCGATAGGTTCGTTAAGTCGGGTATTGAAACTTGCAAAGAGCTTCTGAGCAAAAACAACGAGGATGCTGAAACAAAAGCATTGTTAGGAGGCATTTACGGAATTCAAATTGCAAATGAACCTAACCTGGGACAGGTAATAGGACCTCAAAGCAACGCATTATTATTCGAAGCGGTTGAGCTTGCACCGGACAATCCGCGTGTGCTGGTGCTCGCCGGAATAAATAAACTTAATACACCCGAATTCTTTGGCGGCAGCAAAACAAAAGCGCTTGAATATTTTAAGAAAGCAGTAAACCTGTTTGAAAATAGTGGGGCTGTGAACAGCGATGGTATCGAATGGGGTCATCTTTACGCATTGGGCTGGTTAGGAAAAACATTTTTAAAAATGAAAGACTACGATTCTGCCTATCGAACTTTTAACAAAGCATTAAGCATTGAACCCGAATATTCATGGATCAAATATAACTTACTTTCCAAACTGAAAGAAAAGATGAGCACGCAAACACAGGATAATTAAGTGATAACCATAATGAAAAAAAAATTAAGAAATATTCAGATACTAATAATATTCGTTTTAACTTTGCTCAGCTTGCAAGCCCAAACAATTAAAAAAATTGAAGGCAAAGTAATTGATGATAAAGGTCTTCCTCTTTCTTACGTGAATGTTTATATTCTTAACTCATTTGACGGCGCAATGAGTGATGAGAATGGAAAATTTACATTTACAACAGGCAAGAGCGGAAATGTTAAAATTGTTGCAAGTATAATTGGTTATAAAAAGTTCGAACAAAATATTCTGCTTGATACGCTCCTTTCCCGCCCATTAATAATTCAATTAGAAAACTCGGTTGTAACGACAAAACAGGTTGTAATTACAGCAAGCTCATACGGAACAGAAAAAGACAACGGTGTTGTAATGACTTCGATGGATATTATAACAACACCCGGCGGAGCTGCAGACATATTTCAAGCATTAAAAACCC
>BDSV01000170.1 GCA_002898075.1 bacterium BMS3Abin03 | reverse complement strand
TCTATCGGGGAAAGTGGGAATCTGAACCATAATTAAAGTTTTAGATTCCCTTTTTCAAGGGAATGACAACATAGTCTGAACTTTTTAGACAGCCCCGTTACTAAAACAAATAAGTGTTTTTATAAACCGTTTTAACGGTTTACCAAAACCACCTGTCAATTGGAATTGAATCTAAATATATTATTTGAATTTTGAGATTTATTATTTGTTATTTTCTGCCAAATTATTACGGCACATAAATTATAAGAAACTAAAATTCTTATTTACTTCGCTTTCCCAAATTTTTTCATCAATATTATTGCGGTTACAATACAGAGAACTCCCAAAATAACATATATTACAAATCCTTTTGCATAGCCAATGTTTCCGTAAATATCTACGAATAACCCAAGCATAGGCGGAACAGCAAAACCGCCGAATGCACCAAGACCGCCGACCCATCCGGAAGCGCCGCCAACTGCCTCGGGAACATACTTAGCTACTAATTTAAATACTGCTGCATTGGCTATTCCCATGCCTGCACCAATTAAAAGTTCACCGAATAATGCTAAACCAAAAGCTTGTGCAAACATCAAAACAAGTGCGCCAAGCGTAACTAAGCTAAAACTAATAATAGCCGCTGTCTCACCGCCTATTTTATCGCTTAAATGTCCGCCGTAAACTCTTATGAAAGAAGCGAGGAGTGAAAAACCAACTCCGCCGAGCAGTGCCGCGGTTTTTAAATCAAAGCCATGGAATACAATCCAGTAAGTTGGAAACCAAACAGTTAAAGCTAAGAAACCGCCGAAAGAAGTGAAATATAAAATTACAAGCGCCCACGTTCTTCCGATCTTAGCAGATTTTTTCAGGGCTTCGACAAGCTGCCCCGATGGAATGAGTTCCTGCCCCATACCTTTAGAGATCGATATCGATTCATCCCTCGACTTACCTTTATGAAACAACTGAAAATAAAATGCATCGTGGGATACGTATAAATAAATAAATAATCCTACAAAAAGGAAAACAGTCCATGCAAGATAAGAACCCGCTAAACCGAATGCAGCGAGAGCAAATGGAAGTAGAATAGTAAAAATTCCCGGTGCTGTGTTCCCAAGCCCTGCATAAGTTCCAAGAGCTATTCCTTGTTTCTTTAACGGGAACCAATACGATGTTTGTGGAATACCGACGGAAAAAGTAGCAACTCCGCAGCCGCTTAAAAATCCGAAGAATAAAATCAGAGGATAATATTCTATTCCAAGATTCTGAGGATAGTTCAGGAAAAGAATAGACGTCAATCCTATCATTCCTATAAGCGACATTATTAATAAAGTGATCATTGGTTTTTTACCGCCGACTCTATCTACCCATGCACCGAAAGGAATTCTGAGAAGCGAGCCGGTTAATTGAGGGGCGGCAACAAGAAATCCTAATAACGTACCGGATAGCCCCATAACGTCTTTTAACATTTTTGCTGTAGGTCCGTAAAGAGCTACGGCTGCAAATCCTACAAAAAATCCTAATGTTGCTCCTGCAAGACCAATATTAGGACTTCCTTTCAAACCATAATCTTCTTTTAACATAATTTTAAATCTCAGTTGGTTAGTTAACAGTTCTTACTATTTATATTTATATTAAATTTTTTAAGAGTTTCTCTTATTTTGAATAAACTTATATCCAATGCAGCAGCAGTTAAAGACGTCAATTATTTTTCGGTTCCGTTATATTCCAAACAGATTTCGGATTACGTATTCTTTTTCTGTTCCAGTACCATATTACTTTTTGATAAGGACGCCACAGGTAACTTAACGGAGGCACTAATAAATGAACCAATCGTGAAAAAGGAATTAAAAGCACAATTAAAAATGCAAGCGAAATATGCAGCTTGATTACTAAAGGTAAAACCGATATAGCATCGATTTGCGGATTTAAAGTAAAGATGGATGTTAAATAAGGAGATAAAACAGCGGCAAACCAGGACGAACCCCAGGGGTATCCAAAAGCAATCCAAAGCCCGATGAATATCTGCACAAGAATGATCACTTCGATTATCAAATCCATCCAGCTTGTTACTGCTCTTATTCTGCTGTTGGTTCTGCGTCTTAACAATAGATTGAATAGTCCTATAAAAGCACTTATGCCAAAAATGAATGCTGAAGTTTCCAGTATCAGTAATCTAACCGGTTCACTATTCCAGGCAAGAACATCTTTTGGGAATAGAAACCCTATCAGATGTCCGAAAAATAAAATTATGATGCCCCAGTGAAAAGGAACCGAACCCCAGAACAATTTTCTTCTTTCTAAAAATTCAGATGACAGGGATGAAAATTTAAATTTAGTTCCCCTGTAACGATAGATAGTTCCTACCAGAAAAACAGTTAGTGCTACGTAAGGTAAAGCGATAAACAAAAAATTATTTAGTAAATCCATTTTTCTAATTCTTTTTGTTATTGATCAATTTCAATTTCTGTTTTAACCGATTTAGTAAAATCGGTGTCGTTCTGCTCGTTGGGCGAATATTTGCAGTTGAAATCTTTTTCTAAAATTTTATAGATTACCAACAGAGGCTGCCGATATATTCTTCCGTAATCGTCCGATTGTTCAATTATAGTTTTATGCTTTTTCTTATAAATCTTGTTTTTTAGATTTATAGTTTCCATGTTAAACTCATTTATAACTTTATACAGTGCAGGCAGTATTATATTCTCGACTAATTCTTTACACAATTCAACGTCTTGCAATTTATGAAGCAGAGTTAATATGTTGGAAAGATTATCCGCTAATTCGGTACCGCAGTCGTTGTGCGCTTCGCGATGTTCTTTGCTTAAGTTCGCTAATAACGCACCTCTTTTGTAATCGTCTCCGAAAAGAACGTATCCAAGGTCTAAAGTTGTAATTGCCTGTACGTCAAATGTACGGGTGTAAATCTCTTCCAACTTTTCCTGTGATGTATTATAAACGTAATTTGCAAAGTCTTTTAACAGCGGAACTGTTTCGGGATAAATTTGTTTTAACAGCGCTTCAATATTCTTTACTTTTTCAGGAAAGTCAGCGGCAGGATACCGGAACAGCACAGCTAATTTTTCGTAATGATTTAAATTGTTATTTGTCATTATTAAACGCTTTATATAAATATCTAAATTTCAAAGTAAACCGCTGCTTCGCTAATCACTTTTCAATAATTAATGAATGTGCGGCAGATTTATTTATCTCGACTTTTAATTGAGGCGGCATAATTAAATTCCTCTTTGCGGTTTTTCTTTAAAACCGAATCCTGAAGAACCTTTAACATCTCCTGTATTTTCAAGCATATCCATAGCCAGTTCGCGGTGAGCCGGAGGAATAACAAATCGCTCATCAAATTTTGCCAGTGCTGTCAAATGGAAAATATCGTTTGCCATTTCGGATGTGATACCGGCTTCGGATAATGTTGTTTGTGTTTTGTCGGAATCAATATCACCAACAGTTTCGCTTCTTCTGTGAATTCTTACTGCCATTAATTTCTTCATAACCTGTTTTATTTTTTCCGCATCTCCCGCACTAAAAAGATTAGCCATATATTGTAGCGGGAATCTTGCCTGTTCGATGGTACCCCATAACTCTTCGGTGCTTGTATCGTAAAGCCAATCGTCATCCCATATTTTAGATATCGGATCGAGCTTTTCTTTTTGCTCTTTATTCTTAGCATCGCTGATAGATGCCATAACCGGAAGCATCGGTGGAACGTAAAACAGCATTGGTAATGTTCTGAACTCAGGATGCAGCGGTAAGCCGATACCCCAGGTTTTAACAAACTTATAAACCGGTGAGTACTGTGCAGCATGAATAGTTGAGTCTGCAACCCCGTTAGCTTTAGCGGCTTTAATAACTTCTTCGTCGAAAGGATCGAGTATTATATTGAGCTGACTATCGATGAGGCTGTTTTCATCAGCCGCAGCCACATCTTTAATACGGTCCGCATCGTATAACAAAACGCCCAGGTATCTTATTCTGCCAACGCAGGAATGCATACAAGCCGGTGCTAATCCAGCTTCTATTCTTGGATAGCACAAAATACATTTTTCCGATTTTCCCGTACTCCAGTTGAAATATGATTTTTTATAAGGGCAAGCCGTAACGCACATCCTCCATGCACGGCAGACTTTTTGATTTATCAGAACCACACCGTCTTCTCCACGTTTATAAATTGCACCCGAAGGGCAGGATGCAACACAAGCCGGATTAAGGCAGTGATTACAGATTCTCGGTAAATAAAAGAAAGCCATTTTTTCTAATTGGAACATCGCTTCCTGTTCGGCAGGGGAGAGGTTTTTTAAGTTCGGATCCTTTCGTGCATAATCCGGTGTTCCGCTTAAATCGTCGTCCCAGTTTGGTCCTGATTTAATATCGATAGGTTCACCGGTGATTAGCGAAACCGGTCGGGCAGTCGGCTGGTCATCCTGTTTCGGTGATTCTATCAGGTTCAAATACTTGTAAGTCCATGGTTCGTAATAGTCGTCTATTACGGGTAGATTAGGGTTGTGAAAAATATTAGTCAATCCTTTTATTTTACCGGATCCTTTTAGCGAGATTTTTTTTGCGCCGTTCTTTTCCCAACCGCCTTTATAAATATTTTGGTCTTCCCACTTTGTAGGGTAACCTGTTCCCGGTTTTGTTTCCACATTATTCCACCACATATACTCCGCACCTTTCCGGTCTGTCCAGATATTTTTACATGCAATCGAGCATGTATGGCAACCTATACATTTATCGAGATGGAATAACATTGAAATTTGTGACCTGACATCCATAATTTTTAATTTTCTATTTATTATTGTTTATTGATTATTTTTTTGAATCGTTTTTCTCGATGCAATAAATATTGCCGCTGATTCGCCTGCTTCTTTTATTAAAGAATTAATAAGTTCTTTTTTGATTAAGTTTTCTTCAAGAATAAATTCTAACCAGAATAAAGACTCATTAGCTTCTTCAATCACTATGCTTAATTTTGCTGTAAAACTTGCTGTAGATTGTGCAACACAAGCTGCTCTGTAATTTGATGCAACCGAAGTAGATGCTCTGATTAATTGAACTTGTAAATGTCTTCCCAAAATTGTGTTTGGTAAACTCAAAGCTAATTTCACACATCTATGTGCAAATTTATTTGTTTGCCTTTTAAGTTCTTCTTTATCCATTATTGCAAATTATAAATGGTAAATAATACATTATAAATTAAAAAACCACTTTATCCATTTTCTTAATTACCACATGGGTATCTCTGTTCGGTGCCGAAGGACCCCAATAATTGAATCCATACGAGAATTGACCGTAGCCGCCGGCAAGTAAATTGGGTTTCAAATGTGTACGTGTAAAGCTGTTATTACCTCCGGCTCTTTTGTTGCCTCTAACCTGAGATTTCGGAATGCCTACCGTTCTTTCCACAGCGTGATAGACAATTGTTACACCTCTCGGTATTCTGCTGCTTACAACTGCTCTTGCACAATATACCCCGTGATCGTTAAAAACTTCTACCCAGTCGTTATCCTGTATATTTAATTCTTCAGCATCCTCTTCATTTATCCAAACCGGTTCACATCCTCTCGAAAGTGTAAGCATTCTAATATTATCACCATACGTAGTATGTATGTGCCATTTGCCGTGGGGCGTGAGGCAGTTGAAAACTTTTGCTTTGCCTTCCTTTAATGTCTCTCTTAAATCTCCGTAAACTTCGGGTTTTGGTGAGGGTTTATAAGTTGGTAAATGCTCACCGAAAGCGATGTACATCTCATGGTCTAAATAAAAATGCTGTCTTCCGGTTAGAGTTCTCCAGGGAACTAATCTCTCAACGTTGTATGTGTATGGTGAATAAGCCCTGCCGTTATTCATTAGCCCCGACCAAATGGGCGATGTATTATATCTTCGTGGCTGAGCTTGTAATGCGGCGTAATCAAGTCTTAAATCCCTGCTTCCTTCTGCAATATCCGAAAGAACCAGCCCTGTTTTCTTTTCTATATTCTTGTATGCACGAACATTTAATTCACCGTTAGTTAAAGTTGATAGCTGCAAGACAGCATTTGAAGCCCATTCATCTTCTTTTAACGATGGATAAGTTTTACCGTTAAGCTTTTCAACATGAGCGCGGGGTGAATTTATCATATCATCGTATTGGTCTTCGCAATTATAATGATTACCGTGTGCACCCAAGCCGTTCTTTCTTACATTCTCACCTAAAGAAATGAATTTATTATAAAGCTGTGTGTAATCTCTTTCAACGATTGCAAGTTTATGCATTGTCTTTCCGGGTATGGCTTCGCATTCATCTTTGTACCAATCCTTAACCGCGGGTTGAGATATTTCGTCGGCACTGTCATGAGCGAGAGGTGCAGCTATAATATCTTTTTGCGGTTCCGGCAGATGTTTCTTTGCAAGTTCACTGGTTGCAAATGCAATCTGCTTGAAAATATCCCAATCGGTTTTAGTTTCCCAAACAGGAGCAATTGCAGCGGATAACGGATGAATAAATGAATGCAGATCGGTACTGTTTAAATCCGCTTTTTCGTACCAGGAAGCGGCGGGTAAAACTATGTCGGAATAAAGAGCTGAAGAATCCATACGGAAATTAATATCTACAACCAGATCCATCTTTCCCTTAGGAGCTATCTCGTGCCATTTTACTTCTTCGGTTTTTTCATCGGTAATATCTTTACCGATTGCGTTGGAATGTGTGCCGAGATAATGCTTCAATAAATATTCGTGCCCTTTCATACTTCCTGAAATAGCATTGCCTCGCCAGATGTACCAGGTTCTGGGAAAATTTTCATCGGCATCCGGATCGGAAACAGAATATTGCAGTTTTTTAGATTTTAATTTTTCTACAACGTATTGTTTTATTTCATCATCATTTTTAGCACCGTTATTCATCGCCTCTTTACAAAGCTCCAAAGTATTTTCATTGAATTGAGGATAAAAAGGCATCCAACCCATCCGTACCGATTTGAAAATTTTATCTGCAAGGTGTCCTTTGGTAAATTCATTTTCGGGTGTTTTATTATAATTAGAGAAATTACCGTCATAACGATACTGGCAGGTATTTATGTAATGCCAGATTGGAGTTTGTTGAAGCCGTACAGCGTTAACCCAGTCTTTTGCAAAAGCAATAGCGCCCCAGGAATCGGCAGGAGCTAATTTTTCCTGACCTACGTAATGATTAAGCCCTCCGCCGTTTTTCCCGACACAGCCGGTTAACATCAAAGTCATTATACCGGCACGATAAATCAGGTTGTTATGATACCAATGATTTATTCCGGCACCGATGATTATCATACATTTGCCTTCGGTAGCAACTGCAGTTTTTGCCCATTCCCGTGCAAACTGAATGACAGTCTTTCCGCCGACGCCGGTGAATATTTCCTGCCATGCCGGTGTATAGGCGGCATCTTTGTCATTATAATCGTTAGGATATTTTCCACCAAGCCCTCTGTCAACACCGTATTGTCCCATAGTAATATCATACACAGTTGCTGCAGGAATATTTTTACCGTCAACTGTTTTAATGTATTTAACCGGGACTCCTCTTAAAGCTTTTTTATCCAAACCAAATTCAGTAAACTCAACTTGCAGCACATCATCATTATTATCAATTAAAGAAAGAACGGGATTATAAATTGAATTATCTTCGGCATCTTCCAATTTCAAGTTCCAGTTGCCTCCCTTTTTGTCCCAGCGATGACCCACGCTGCCTTTCGGCATAGCAAGATCACCTGTTTTTTCATCGATATTTAAAAACTTCCAATCACCGTTTTCAACATCTTTATATTTAGATATTATATTGGCGCGTACTAATTTTCCCGGCTTGTAGTTGTCTTTATCTTTTACTAATTCCACTAGGTAAGGAGAATCCGTATATTTTTTCACATAATCCAGGAAGTAAGGAGTTTGCTTTTCGTGATGAAATTCCTTCAATATTACATGAGTTACAGCCATCCAGAAAGCACCGTCGCTGCCTGCATGTAGCGGGACCCACTGATCGGCATATTTTGAAACCTGGCTAAAATCAGGAGAGAAAACCACCGCTTTAGTTCCGTTATGCCTGGCTTCTGCAAAAAAGTGTGTGTCGGGTGTTCTCGTCATATTTAAATTAGCGCCCATTACAGCTATGAACTTGGAATTATACCAGTCGGCGCTTTCGCAAACATCGGTCTGTTCACCCCATATTTCAGGTGAAGCATTCGGAAGGTCGCAGTACCAATCGTAAAAACTAAGATTTACGCCGCCGAACAGTTGCAGGAACCTGCCGCCCGCAGCATAGCTTAGCATAGACATTGCAGGAATAGGGGAGAAGCCGATTACGCGGTCGGGTCCGTACTTTTTAGCAGTATAAATATTTGCGGCAGCCATTATCTCAAGCACTTCATCCCAGGTGGTTCTTCTAAATCCGCCTTTGCCTCTTGCCTGCTGATATTCTTTTCTATTTTGTTTATCGTTTTGAAGATTTTCCCATGCTTGTAAAGCATCCCCGGTTTTCTCTTTTTCCTTTCTATATAAATCAAGTAAAGTTCCTCTAACCAGCGGGTATTTTATTCTAAGCGGGCTATAAAGGTACCATGAAAAAGAAATTCCTCTCTGGCATCCGCGGGGTTCGTAAGGAGGCAAGCTGCTTTCAAGAAGCGGGTAATCTAACTGTTGTGTTTCCCATACAACAATGCCGTCTTTAACATGAATCTGCCACGAACATCCGCCGGTACAGTTAACTCCGTGAGTGCTTCTTACTATCCTGTCATGCTGAAAGCGGTTTCTGTAAAATTCTTCCCATTGACGGGTTTCGGGTGATATTAAATCCTTAATC
Organism: bacterium BMS3Abin03; assembly: GCA_002898075.1. Classification (GTDB taxonomy): domain Bacteria; phylum Bacteroidota; class Ignavibacteria; order Ignavibacteriales; family Ignavibacteriaceae; genus BMS3ABIN03. The sequence continues at coordinate 5,670 of BDSV01000170.1, read as the reverse complement.
CAACTCATAATGATGATCTGTATTTTTTATATTATTAAATTGATTTTATTTGTCTTTTATAAATTTCCTGATTAACGCTTTTACGTTTTCTATTCCACCAAAATCCTCCGAACAAACCGAACAGGATGACAGTTCCGATTATACCGTTTAAAAGAAACCTGCTCTGGGAATTAACGGGTTTTTGATTGGGTGAATCGTGATTAACCTGCTGAAGGAATGCGACGAGGTAAAATGCTTCATCTTGTGTAATCGTATGACTCTTATAAGCTGTATTCATAACAGGGAAAGGCGGATTTGATATTATTGCACTAATACCGGTAGCACTCAATTTTGAGAATGTGTTTGTTAAATCCAGTGCAAGTAAACCGCCGGCGGGTGCGTTATTGTAATTTACATTATGACACGAAATACAAGCAGGTCCTCTATTCATTAAGCGGGTGTTACCGATGAATAAATTTTCTCCTTTTAATATTTCATCTTTACCGGCAAATTCTAAAGTCATTCCGGAACTGTGAACTAATTCAGCCGTCATAGTCTTTTGCCCGCTGCCAGTCGATTGCTGCTTTATGTAAATAATTATATCTTTTATCTGTGCATCGGTTAATGCCTGGTCGGGCATAATAATTTTATTGAACTCATTAAAGATGGCAACAGCATCGGGGTCTCCGCTTTTAATCATTCGCTGCGATGATTTAACAAAATTGATAATCCAATCTTCAGACTGCTTTTTATCGACATCTTTAAGATCGGGACCAACCAGCCGCCCCCTGCCGATCGTATGACATGCAATACAGGTTTTTTTGAAGATATTTTCTCCTTGAGTTTGCGGATAAGTAAATTGAGAGATGCTGATCACTATGAGGGCTGCGAATAGTAAAAACCTTACATTAATTATAACGTAATTACTAATAACATTCATTCGCTGTTCCTTTCAGTAAGGTTGATTGGTTGTGTATTTAATAATCAGATTTATTTATCTGATTAAAAGTAAAAAAATCACGAACGCTTGTCAAGATTAAATATAATTTTCTTTAAATGAATTTTGAAGTGAAAATAATGTGCTGATTATCAATCATGTGGTCTCGAAGCTGCTTTCATTATTGAATTTAAGAAAAATATCGGCAGATGTTTTTGTGTAATACAAATTGTGAATCAGAAAATTATTTTAAGCTGCGGTTTGAATCGGAAAAAATAATTGGGGTTAAGAATAGTTATCAGACCCTATTTTCTTTGGATGTGTTCTTTCCGGGTTGTGGATATAAATCTATAATCTTTCCGTTTCTGCTCACTTTGGCTTTCCTATGATAAAGTACGGTGATTATTTTACACTGTAGTAACTCATTAAAAATGTCAGTATTAATAACTCGTTAGAAATGTCAGTAAATAAATTACTAATATTCTCAAGTTGATCGGTCATTTTGTTAAACCGTTAAAACGGTTAAAATAGTATATACCATTAACACCGGGATTAATCCCGGTGTTAATGAAACGAAAACCTTAATTACTAACTGTTTTAACAGTTGAAGATTTTAACCGGTCAACTTGAGTAGTTTATAAGGTTCATATTTATTCTCCGTTTATTTTATAAGAATTATGGTTATGGATTTTCCCTTTATAAAAATCTCATTCCTTACTTTATAATAGCTCACTGGTTTTTAAGTATAATATCCGGGTGAACTCTTTGAAACAAAGTATATACATAGGGTCTTTCACCACCCGATGGTTGAATATAAGTATATGGAAAATATTCGAGCAATTTGAATTCATCCCCCAAAAAATCTGCAATCATTTTATAATCATAATTAACAACATCGAGTCCGCTGCATTTTTTTGCACCTTCGAAAGAAAATACAGCAATGATAACGTACCCGCAGGGCTTAACCAAATTTCTAAGCGTGGAAAGATAGCCCTGCTTTTGTTCTTCTTCAGTAAGAAAATGAAGCACAGTACGATCGTGCCATAAATCTATACCTTCAAGTTCCTGAATATAATCCGGGTTTGTAATATCATCCACAATCCATTTAACTAATTCGGCTTCTTCTTGTTTTAATCTTTCTTTTGCTTTTTGAAGTGCAATGTCGCTTATATCCGTAGCTATAATGTTGTTGTAACATTCTTTAATAAGCTGTTCAATTAAAGTTGTTGCACCGGAGCCGACATCGAGGATAACTGCATCTCTGTTAAGATTGCATTTTTTTATTAAATCAAGCGATGGTTTTGGTGATTGTTCATACCATCCGAGCTTGTTAATCTCGGTTTCAGAATAAATTATATTCCAGTGTTCTTTGTAATCGATCAGGTTTTTTTTATTCATAATATTTCCTTGTATAATTAGTTTCGTACCATACCCATTCTTCTAAAACACCCGCGGCGCATCGACATCCCTGTCGATTCTCCCTGGTATTCAAAAGAATTTACATAAGAATAAAGTTCTTCTTTTTCTTCCATAGAGAATTGATTAAACGAAGGCATATAGCACTTACCGTTTTCAACTATCCCGAAAAATTTATCTTTGCTGATTCTGTGTGTTATACCAGCTAACGGCGGCGGTTCCATCATTCGTGCGTTTGGCGGCTTTGGATCATCAATAAATTTTCTATGGCAGGAAGTACAGTTACTTTTGAATATGCCCTCGCCGATATTTGATGCATAACTCTCGATGGTTTCTGATTTTTCATCATACAAAAAAGTAACCAATGCTTCTTTTTCGTTTTGTGAAAGATGGGTAAAAGCCGGCATTAATCCTCTGCCATTTTCAATCTGTTTAAATATTTGGTCCTTCATAAATCTCTCTTTTATATTAATTAACGATGGATAAAGGTTTGCCTGTCCTTTTCTATCGGCTCCATGGCAGCCGGCACAGTTTAATCTATAAATATCTTTCCCTGTAATTGCATCGACAGAACTTAACGATTGAAATGCTACTATTGAAAAGAATCCCGTTACTGATAAAAGTAGAATTAGAAAAAGTAATTTGTTATTTCGTTTCACAATGTTAATCCTGATGGCTATGCTATTTCAATCTTCGGCACTAACTTTACCGGATTTCTCAAAGTAAATACGACCGGACAACGTTCCAAGGCAAGTTTTTCTGCTTCCTTGATTTTTTCTTTTGGGGCATCGCTTTCAACATGAAGAATTACCCGCACCTCTTCTATAACAGGGTCATCGCCTATTCCAAAAACACGTGAAAAGTTTACATCTGCTTCAACTTTTGCAGTTAATTTTTTTAATTTAATGCCGAGCATAGAAGCCATAGTTGCAAACGTTCCTGTATAGCATGAAGCCAAACCGTAAAAGCAGTAATGCATTGGTCCGGGTAATGAACCGCTGCCTCCCATAAACGTAGGGTTGTCAACTTTAAATTCAGTTTCACCACCTTCATAAATTATTTTTGAAACAAATTGAGTGCTGCTTTCTTCAAGTACCCATTCGCCTTCAATCACCTGCATTTTTTTAGCGATGGAAGGATCACTTTTAATTTGAGCTTCGGTTGATTGAACTTTCTGTATATCAATATTATTAAGACGTTCCATTTTCACCTCTTGGTTTTAAGTTAAATTAAGATATCATAAATAAAAAAATCACCTTCCCATCATATTTCCCATCATCCATGCGCGTGCAGCAGCCATATCAATCTGCATTCCTTTAAACTCTTCACCAACAGATCTATGTTTCATCATTCCGCCCATCATACCACCCATCATGCCGTTATTATTTGAAGAACGATAACCACTTTTTAAAGATTCTACATAGTCAACAATTGCCCATCGCTCTCTGGGTTTTAGTACCTGTTGAAACGAAGGCATTGGAGTCCCTTCAATTCCGGTTGAGATTATCAAATACATCCGTTCCGTTGTATTAGCACGCTTTAACGGGCGGAGTGTTAAATCAGGCGGATGAATCGGATTTTTCTTATAATCGATCAATTCTTTCGAAAGCAGTCCGTTTCCTTTAGCATCTTTTCCATGACAAGAAACACAATTTGTTTGAAAAAGTTTTTCCCCTTCTTTTAATAATGTTTCATTCATTGGAGGGGCATTCGATATTTCAATTGGCTTTCCTCTTTTTTGATCTTTCGGCATAAATGATATTATATATGAAGCCACTGTATCCATCTGGCTACTGCTTAATTGCAATTGCGGAAGCATCGCAGTAGTTCGAACACCAAGTTTTAGAGTTGAAATAATATCATCTATAGTTGGCTTCGTTCCATACGGAGTTGATTTGAATTTTATGTATCCGGAAGTAAAATCAGTTGGTTTAATATTTAACCTGTAAGCTTCCGAACCATCACCTTTTCCATTTGTCCCATGACAAGCGATACAATAATTGTTATAGATATCTTCGCCGGTAATATCATCGACAGAACGTAACGATTGAAATGCTATAAATGAGAAAAATCCTATTAGCAGTAAAAGTAGAATTAGCGAAAACAATTTTTTATTTTTACTCACAATGTAAATCCTTAAATTTTATTTGAACTTGTTAGGAGTTCAGGTCTTGTTTCATTTGTTCGAACTGTTCTTTATTAATTTCACCCCGGGCAAACCGTTTTTTTAGAATTTCCAAAGCATCTTCTTCGCGCGGCAATTGATTTTGAGAATTCCCGCTGTTACGTGCAAAAAAAACAATTGCCCATATCACTAAACCCAAAATTACCAATCCGAAAATCCAGCCGAACCACATTCCGCCCCAATTCATTCCGTTCATCATTGTTTAATTCTCCTATTTTTAATACTTATAAAATTATTCAACTAAAAAACCCGCTTCTTTCCATTCCGGTAATCCTTCCTCCAAACGTAATGCATCATATCCTTCATCATGAAGTATTTTAATTGCTTCGGGAGATAAAACACAATATGGTCCACGGCAATAAGCAATAACTTCCCGATCGTGAGGAATTTCGTTTAAGCGTTCTCTTAATTCAGAAAGAGGTATTGAAATAGCCCCGGGAATATGCCCGCTGCTAAATTCTTCTTTAGGTCTTACATCGAGCACTATTACATCATTAGATTGAATACGGGACCATAATTCTTCTTTGCTAATAGCATTTATTGCATTTCTCTCGTCTAAAAAATCTCTTACTACTTCCCTTATTTCAGCAACACGATTTTCAGCAAGCGATTGTAAACATTTCCAGCAATTAAAAACTTTTTCATCGGAAAGTTTATAGTACATTCTTACACCCTCACGCCGGCATTCAACAAGCCTGGCATTCTTTAGTATCTGTAAATGACGGGATGTATTTGCAAATGTTGCTGATATTTGTTTTGATAATGTTTCCACATCCTTTTCACTCTGTCCCAGAATATCAATAATCTCCAATCTTTTTGGGCTGGAGAAAGCAGTAGCAGTATTTGCAAATTGCTGAAAAATAAGGTCTTTAAATTCACGTGCTTTCATCGATTAAAACTTTCAGGATTTAAATAATTCAATTAAACAATTGAATAGTAGAATACTTATTGCTCAATGTCAAGTGAATAAAAAGTGTTTGTTTATGGGTTTTGCAGCAGATTTAAGTATTAGAAATGGTTAACCGGTGATAATTTATTTGGTATGAGCATATAATATTCAAAATGTTCAAAAAGACTATAAGTAATCTATCTTGATAACAATATTACTTGATTATCTCTTTCAATTTGCACAATTATCAACTTTTTAACTTCG
>BDSV01000169.1 GCA_002898075.1 bacterium BMS3Abin03 | reverse complement strand
CCGATCTTATCGGGATAACAGCCGAATGCTCTACCATTGAGCTAACGCGGAATTTCCAAGTACGACAAATTTTCAAACAACTCGAACATACATCCCGATCTAATCGGGATAACAGCCGAATGCTCTACCATTGAGCTAACGCGGAATCTTTTTGAAAAATTAAGATTTAAACTTATATACTCTATTATCTTTTGTCAAGTATTTATATTGGAACCTTTTCTAACTTTAATTTTGTATTTCTGTATTCTTTCTCCATCTCGCTCTTCTTTCTCAGCAAAAATGAGCGGGCGTTAAGTCATCGAACTCTAAAAGTTTTTTTGCAGAAAGATTTGTACTAAATTTATACGCCGATTTTTAATTTTCAGCACATAAAGAGTTTTATTTATTAATTCATCGTATGAAGATAAGATATGTTAAGTAGAAATATTTTTCATCGGTTTCTATTATTAATAATCATTGGAATAGTTTCACCTCGACTTTCTTACACCCAGACACAAGATTTTTTAACCACTAAAAGCTTTACAACGGAAAAGCAAACAGGAGATTGCGAAGATTCAAAATCGCATAACTGTGCGCATATTAAATTGGAATATTTCATAGTGAAAATTCCATCAAATAAACAAGCGCAAAAAATGATAAATTCATCTATGAAAAATGAGATGCTTGTTTCGGTGGTTGGCAAAGAAAAACCCAAAAATGTTGATGGGTTGATAAAAGATTATTTTGATGAGTACAAAAAGTTTAAAAGTGAATTACCGGATTCATGGCAGCAGTGGGAGGTTGAAAGAACCGCAGATGTGGTTTATCAAGACAATAATATTTTATCAAGCAAAATATTTGAATACTCGTACCTCGGCGGCGCACATCCGAATTCTTATTTAAATTTTTATAATTTTAATCTTCAAACAGGTGAGCTTATAAAATTATCTGATCTGTTCATCGAAGGATTTGAGGATGAACTGAATAAAATTGCGGAGCAAATTTTCAGAGATGAAAATGGGATAAGCAAAGATGAAGATTTAAACAAAGCCGGCTACCGGTTCGAGGAGAACAAATTTAAAGTTAATAATAATTTTTCCTTAAACGATGAAGGAATTGCTTTCTTTTATAACTCTTATGAAATAGCTCCTTATGTTATGGGACCTACTAAGCTGTTTATATCTTATTCTGCGATAAAAAATTTAATCTGCAGGGATGGGATTCTGAACTCTTTTCCTATGAATTAAAACCAATCTGAAATTACAGAATTAAATCTTAAATAGTAAAGGATGCATAAATGAAAATGCTAAAACTACTTTTATTAATCTTATTATTTCCAACTATTTTAATGGCAGAAAGCAAAAGTGAAGGTGCAAAAAAGGATACTTTATGGACGCCTAATGGTATTATCGGCTTAAATCTTAGCCAGATAGCTTTTTCAAATTGGGCGCAGGGCGGCGATAACACACTAACCTTTGCATTCTTTTCAATTCTTGGTCTGGATTATATAGGATACCCCTGGACGTGGACAAACGCGTTAAAACTATCTTACGGCAGAACAAAAATAGGAAACGAAGGGTACAGAACAAACGACAATGAAATTTATTTTGAAAGTGTTCTCGTTCGTCGTCTCGGCTGGAAGGCAAATCCTTATGCAAGCGCCACATTCAAAACTGCGCTAACCAAGGGCTTTAATTATGATGAAAACCCGGCTCCTCAAATAGTTGACTTTTTTGATCCCGCATATTTTACCCAGGGCATAGGCTTTCAGTATGGACAGGGTGAACTATTTATTCAGCGGCTGGGTATTTCATTTAAACAAACGGTAGCCGATAGATTTAGTCCGCTGTATTCCGATGATCCGGCTACTTCCGTGCTTGAAAAATTTAAATTTGAAAGCGGTTTGGAATCTGTTACAGAAATAAAATATGAATTCTTACCGAACATGGTTTTCTACACTTACCTCAGGTTATTTACACGCTTCGATGCTTTTAATGTTTGGGATGTAAGATGGGATAACCTGATTACCGCAAAAATTAATGAATACTTTAATGTAAACTTTAATGTGCTGTTAATTTATGACGAAAGCCAATCTATAAAAAGACAGCTTAAACAGGCGCTTCAGTTTGGTATAAGTTATTCTATTTTCTAAACAATAATTAATTATGTCGTTCCGGAAATAAATTATTGCTTAGCAAGATTCTTTTAAATTCACTAACTTTCATATTAAATAACGGAGAATTCATGAAATGCCCTGTTTGTAAAGAGCCGATGATCATCCTCGAGTTGAAGGAAGTTGAGATTGATTACTGTCCTTCGTGTGAAGGGATATGGCTTGATGCGGGCGAACTCGAATTATTAATTGAAGATGAAGCAGATCGCAGGAAAATCTTATCAATTTTCCATAAAGTATCGGAATATTCTGAGAAAAAGCGAAAGTGTCCGATTTGTAATAAAAAAATGGATAAGGTTTTCGTGGGTGATAATAAGGATATCCTTCTGGATAGATGCCCTGATAATGACGGTTTATGGTTTGACCATGGTGAATTGAAAAAAGTTATTCAACTCGTTTCGGAAGAAAACGACGTAGTTAAACTCCTAAATGACATTTTCGGAAAGAAAATTACCTCTAATAAAAACGGAGAAAATAAATGACAGGTGTAATCATCTTAGTTGCAATTATAATATTTGTTGCTGTGTTCGTTATATCTATGTACAACTCCCTGATTAAACTTCGCAACCAGGTAAAGAATGCATGGTCTCAAATCGACGTACAACTGAAAAGGAGACACGATTTAATTCCCAACCTAATTGAAACTGTAAAAGGTTATATGCATCACGAGCGGGAAACACTCGATAGCATAACCAAAGCACGAAGCCAGGCGGTTGAAGCGGAAGGTGTGGGAGAAAAAGCTAAAGCCGAAGGTGAACTTACGAGGGCTTTGGGTAAGTTTAATCTGGTTGTTGAGAATTATCCTGACTTAAAAGCAAATCAAAACTTTCTATCCTTGCAGGAAGAATTAACTTCTACTGAAAATAAAATTTCTTTTTCCCGCCAGGCATATAACGACCAGGTATTGTTTTATAACAACAAGATACAAATGTTTCCGTCAAATATTATGGCAGGAATGTTCAACTTCAAAGAAGAAGAATTTTTTGAAATTGAAGATGAGAAAGAAAAAGAAGTTCCTAAAGTTAATTTTTAATAACTCTGAAAATATTCGATTGCTATGTGGGAATTAATACAGGCAAATAAACGCAAGTCGATCATACTTATAATTGGTATGGGTGTGGTGCTTGTCCTGCTCGGTTTTGTTATAGGAAGCGCTTACAGCCCGAATAATGGCGGTATGGTTGGTGTGTTTATTGCTTTAGTTTTGTGGGGAATCCTTTATTTAATCTCTTACACCAGCGGCAGCAAAATATTACTTGCAGTCAGCGGCGCAAAACCGATTACAAAAGAAATACATCCACAATTATATAATATTGTAGAAGAGATGAAGATTGCTTCGGGTAATCCATTTATGCCAAAAATTTATGTTATCGATTCCGCTGCACCGAATGCTTTTGCTACCGGAATAAAACCGGATAACACGGCAATAGCTGTTACAGCAGGATTGTTGGGCAGGTTAAACAGAGATGAATTGCAGGGGGTAGTTGCACACGAGATGTCACACATTGTTAACCGGGATGTGCTGTTTATGACTGTTGCAGGTATAATGCTTGGTGTGATTGTTTTAATATCAGAAGTATTTATTTATGGTTTATGGTTTGGCGGTTCCCGCGGCAGATATTCCAGGTCTTCAAGAGATAGCGGCGGGGGACAGGCGCAATTAATTTTTATGATAGTTGCGATTGCATTTGCTATACTTGCACCTATCGCGGCAAGGTTACTCTATTTTGCAATTTCCAGGAAGAGAGAATATCTCGCCGATGCTTCGGCAGTTCGTTTTACACGGTATCCCGAGGGATTGGCTTCTGCGCTTGAAAAAATATCGCGATCGACTGAAGAACTTAAAACTGCAAATAAAGTTACTGCCCCAATGTACATCGCAAATCCCTTAAAGAAAAAGGGGAGGAAACTTAACGACTTAACAAGCACACATCCTCCTATTTCTGAACGAATAAGAATTTTAAGAAGCATAGCACAAAGTGCTGATTTTAGTGCTTATCAGGATGCATTCAACAAAGTGAAAGGCAAAGAAACTAATATTATTCCTCCTGCCGAGTTAAAAGAATCTACACCAATCGGTATGAAAGATGTTATTGGGTTACCTGCATTAGGATTGACACAAAAGCAAACTCAAAGAAATGTCGGCAATTTGATAATGAAATTAAACGATTATTCTTTTATCACTTGTGAGTGCGGGCTTAAGATTAAAATCCCGCCGGATTATAAAAAGAATAAAATTTACTGCCCGAGATGCGGCAGAGAGCATATACTGCGAACCGCATAATAAATCATATTAAACATATCTTTAATATCTAAATAATTATTCATCTCTTTGCATTGTAAAATACATTAATCGTCATTTAATAATAACTTTATTTTATTAAAAAGATGTCTTAATTTTAAATATCATTGTTATACACTAATTATTGAGGTGGGTATTAAAGCTCAAATAAAATACTGTACGAAAAATTCCGGCAGAATAATAACTTTTGTCATTCTACTTTTTGCTTCTCTAATATCATTTGCACAAACAAATAACATTAATTCTTACCTGTATATTTCTCCGCTCCCCGGTTCATCGATGATTTTACCCGAGAGCAATATTATTATTAAGCAGGGAGGTTTAATTAACAAAGCAACTCTTTATAGAAATGACTTAGTTGAAGCCGTCGGATCTAAAAGCGGAAAACATTATGGGGAATTAATATTATCCGACGACGGGAAAACGATCATCTTTAAACCGGGTAGAAAATTTATTAAAGGAGAGATAGTTACTGTAAATTATAACGCCGGCATATTCACATTAAACGGTGAAGAATTACCACCGTTTGAATTTGAGTTTGAGATAAGCGGGCACAATCCGGTTCAAAATTTTAATAGTAATTTAATTGAACTTACGGAACAAAATGAACGGCGGGAAGCTGAAATTTCAGGAGCAGATAGTAATGTCGGATTAGCAAAATACCCTGATGATCTGCCGGGTGATTTCCCGGTTATTACAATTAATGCTTCGAATAACCCGGCGGCAGGATATACGTTCATAGCCCCGTTTATATGGCCTTCTCCACCCCTCGGCTATTTAATAATAGTTGATAACAGCGGCGTACCAATTTATTATAAAAGAACAACCTCGCTAAAATCCGACTTCAAGCTCCAGCCGAACGGTTTACTTACTTATTTTGATCTGCCGTTGAGAAGCTTCTTTGGTATGGATTCTTCATATAATATTGTTGATACGTTCAAAACGGGTAACGGGTATGTAACCGATATGCATGAGTTACAGCTTATACCAAACGGACATGCTCTTCTTATGGCTTATGATAACCAGATTGTTAGAATGGATACAGTTGTAGAAGGCGGTGATTCTATGGCAGTTGTAGCAGGGCTTATTATTCAGGAGCTTGATGCTGATAAGAATGTCGTGTTTCAATGGCGAAGCTGGGATCACTTTCTGATAACCGATGCAACGGAGGATGTTGACCTAACAGCATCTTATATCGATTATGTTCATGGAAATGCAATAGAGTTGGATGATGACGGAAATCTGTTGATTTCCTGCAGGCATATGGATGAAATAACTAAGATTGATAGGCAAACGGGAGATATAATCTGGCGTTGGGGCGGTGTAAAATCGAGAAACAATGAATTTACATTTACCAATGATTCGAGAACTTTCTCACATCAGCATGATATTAGAAGATTATCGAACGGAGATGTAACACTTTTTAATAACGGTAATCTGTTGTCTCCAAATTATTCGAACGGTTTGGAATATCAATTAGATGAAGCTAGCAAAACCGCTACTCTGGTTTGGAGTTATAACAATTCACCTTTATCATATTCATTTGCAATGGGCAATGTACAAAGATTAGAAAACGAAAGTAGTGTGATTGGCTGGGGCTGGACTGCCGGAGACCTGCGTTCTGTAAGTGAAGTAAAATCCGACGGCTCGGTTGCATTTGTACTTTCAATGCCCGACACGTTTATAAATTATAGAGCTTTCAGGTTTCAGTGGAAAACTAATTTATTTGTCGCCAGTCCGGACTCTGTTTTTTTTGAATCCATCCCTGTTGGTGATTCGGCTGTTACATCGGTAAATCTTATTAATCAATCTGCAAAGTCAGTTGTGATCAACGGTTTTTATAATTCCGATTCAGCGTATAGTGTTTTAAGTGATATTCCGTTTGTGCTTCCGCCTAACGGATCTGTAGCTTTAAAGATTAAATTCCAACCGTTCGTTAATGGGTATTTTAAAGATACTTTACACATAAGATCGGAAACCGAAGACAGTTGGATTGCACAAACAATGATATTAGCCGGTAGCACCGATACAACCTTTTCGGGGATAAACGATAATAGTTTTTTAGCTTCTTATGAATTGATGCAAAACTATCCCAACCCTTTCAATCCTATAACAAATATCAAATTTAAAATTGCACAACCCGGCTTTGTAACATTAAAAGTTTATAATATGCTCGGCGAAGAAGTTGTAACCTTAGTTAATGAAGAGAAAGCTGCTGGTAAGTATGAAGTTTCGTTTGACGGAACAGAATTAGCCACAGGAATTTATATCTACCGAATTCATACCGGTAAATTTACAGATGTGAAAAAGCTGTTACTACTAAAATAAAAAATTTCCCACCGCAGATATAACATTTTTGATGATTTTTATTCATCGAATTTTGTTATTTACCAAAATTGAAGAATCATCGAATATCGGCTAATAAAAATATTGTTAAACGTGAATAATAATAATATGTTAACAACAGTTAATAGCAAGAATTCTCAATAATGACAAACAATATATTTTTTTTTCATTAATAAGAAAAAAAATTATAATTATAAGTATGAGAATAAAACTATCGCATTCATAATTGTTGTTTTTTGTTAAAAATGTATGCAAAACTAATATAGCTTAATCATATTTAGTGTTTGGTACAAATTTTATCATAAAAAAATTTAATTATTTTTTTTAATGATATTGAAGCCAGGAGGGGAGAGATGGCGGCACAGAACAGAAGAGATTTTCTGAAGACTATGGGGATAATCGGTGTTACTGCAGCGGGCTTTTCAACTTCGACAACAAAAGCACAGGAAAAATTTAAACTTTCAGAAGACCGTATAGGCGTATTGGTTGATACAACCGTATGCATAGGTTGCAGAAATTGTGAATGGGCTTGTAAAAAAGTGCATGACCTTCCTGCCGGATCGTTGGAAGAATACAATGATCGTTCGGTATTTGAAAATAAGCGCCGCCCGGATGAACATGCTTTAACAGTTGTTAACGAATTTGAAAATCCGGATAATGTGCTGCTTCCGGTTGATGTAAAAGTTCAATGTATGCATTGCGAAGAACCTGCCTGTGTTTCAGCTTGCATTGTTAATGCCTATACAAAACATCCTGAAGGACCTGTAACATGGGATTCCGATAAATGTATCGGGTGCAGGTATTGTATGGTTGCATGTCCATGGCAGATCCCCGCATTTGAATACGATAAAGCTATCCAGCCCAATATAATGAAATGTGATTTCTGCTACGACAGGCAGCAGGAAGGTAAGCTCCCCGCTTGCGTTGAAATCTGCCCCGAAGAAGCACTGATATTCGGGAAACGAAGAGACCTGATAGAAATAGCAAGGCAGAAAATTAAACGTGAACCCGATAGGTATGTAGATCATATTCTTGGTGAGAATGAAGTCGGCGGTACATCCTGGCTTTATTTAGCCGGTCAGAATTTCTCCAAGCTCGATTTTCCAAAACTGGGAACAGACCCGGCTCCCGGTGTTACCGAAAAAATACAGCATGGAATATTTGCTTACTTTATTCCTCCTATTTCACTCTATGCATTACTTGGCGGAATTATGTGGATTAACAGGGGTAAATCCAAATCGAAGGAGGTGTAATAGTGGAATATTATATGAATCCGGCTCCGGTTAAAAAAGTTAAATTTCTAACACGCGGCGTAATGATATTAATCCTTCTCGTAATTAATGCATTTGTGTTTCTTGCTATAAGATTCTTTGGCGGGCTGGGTGCTATGACAAACCTGGATAATCAACATCCCTGGGGAATATGGATTGCAATTGATGTTGCCTGCGGTGTTGCACTTGCTGCGGGCGGATTTACAAGCGCAGCATTGGGTCACATCATCCATAAAGAAGAATATAAAGTCATTCTCCGCCCGGCACTGTTAACCGCAATGCTTGGCTACACTTTTGTTGCGCTCGGTGTTTTTGTCGATTTAGGACGATACTATTTTATATGGCATCCCCTTATTTATTGGAACGGTTCGTCACCGCTTTTTGAAGTGGGTATTTGCGTTATGACTTATGTGACGGTTCTTTATATAGAATTTATACCCATTGTTACCGAAAGATTTATTGGGAAAGTAAATCTTAAAGGAATATTTGCTTCGCTTAATAAAATGATCGATTCGTTACTTCGTTTTCTCGACAGGGGATTAGCTAAAACGATGTTTATCTTTATTATAGCAGGAATAGTATTATCTACTTTACATCAATCGTCTTTGGGAACTTTAATGGTAATTGCCGGACCAAAAATGCACCCGCTCTGGCAAACGCCTATTCTGCCGTTGCTGTTTTTGCTCTCAGCAATTGCCGTTGGTTTTCCTATGATCATTTTTGAGTCTTTAATTGCTGCTCGCTCGCTCGGTTTAAAACCCGAAATGAAAGTACTTTCCGGTTTAGGCAGGATGATGGGACCAATGCTCGGAATATATTTCGCTTTCAAACTTGGCGATATGCTGATCCGGGGAACCTTTGTTTACCTGACTGAAGTTAATACGCAAAGCATAATGTTCGTAATTGAAGTTGTGGTTGGAGTTATTATTCCAATGAGAATGTTCTTTTCCGAAAAAGTTTTGAACTCGCGTTTGTGGCTTTTTGTAGCCTCAGCTCTCACTGTTTTAGGTGTGTTTCTTAATAGAATTAATAATTTTCTTGTTGCATATTCTCCGCCTTATGCATTTAAAAGTTACTTCCCTTCTGTAGGAGAAATTTCTGTAACTGTTGGATTTATAGCATTACTCGTTCTATTATACAGGGTTATTGTTATGAACTTTCCCGTTATCAGTTTACCCGATAAGAAGAAATTGCCAATGGTTAAATATGCAATTAAAGGAGGGGAACAATGAAAATAACGTTAAAAATATTGTTTGTTATTTTGCTATCGGCGGCAAGCGTGTTTCCCCAGCAGAAAAAGAATACAAAACATTCAATGTTGAATATTGATTGTAAGACATGTCATGCTTGCCAGTATCCTACAACCGATGATCCCTGTTTAAAATCATGTCCAAGATTAAAAATGGTAACTGTATATCGTTCACCGGATGAAGCGCCTGCAATAACTGTACTTAATGAATTAGAAAATAAGTATGAACCCGTGGTATTCCCGCACAGACTTCACGCTCAAATGTCTGAAATATCCGGCGGATGTATTACATGTCATCACTACAATACACTCGGACCAGTTTTACCATGTAAACGGTGTCATTCAACAGAAAGAAAAAGAGAAGATGTGAGCAAACCCGATTTGATGGGTGCTTATCATCAACAATGTTTAACATGCCATAGGCAATGGAGCCATAAAACCGAATGTGTATCCTGTCATAAACCTAAAGTAAAGGGAAAGAAATTAAATATAGAACAGAAAATTTTAAGTTATAAGCAAAAGAAACATCCCCAAATTAAAGAACCGACAAGGATAATTTTTGAGACAGAATACAAAAAGGGAAAAATTGTTACGTTCTATCATAATGAGCATACAAAATTGTTCGGCTTAAAATGCGTTAATTGCCATAAAGAAGAAAATTGCCTTCGCTGCCACGATGTTAAAAATGCATCGAATCAAAATCCTGCCTACTACGATACACCGGTTAAAATTCATTTGCCAAAAGATCAGCATCATAAAATTTGTATGAAATGTCACCGGGAAAACAATTGTTCTTTCTGCCACAAAAATAAAGTAAGCGAAACCTTCGATCATGGTTTAAGAACCGGCTGGAAATTAAACAGATTTCATAAAGATTTATCGTGTAAGCAATGCCACAAGCACGGCAATCGATTTGTAAAACGGCCAACTGCCTGTAATAGCTGTCACCCAGATTGGAAACCAGGCACATTCGATCATAAAATTACCGGGTTAATATTAGATGATAACCACAGTGATATTGATTGCGAAGATTGCCACATAGACAGGGACTTTAGTAAAAAACCGACTTGTAATAATTGTCATGATGATAAAAGTTTTCCAAAAGATAAACCGGGTAAGGAAGATTAATTTGATTATTAATGAATATGAAAGAATTCGAAAATGAAACTAAATAATGTAATAACGAAGATAGGTTTAAAACTTATAGTTGCCGTTGGAGTAATTACAATTGCAATCATTAGTGTGTACTCATATTTTAATTTGCGTGCACAAAGCAATGCACTGCTTACACAAGCTGAAGTTCATGCTAATAAATTGAGCGAAATAATTAAGAAAAGTACTCATTCGAGCATGTTGTTAAATAAGCGAAATGAAATTTATGCTATAATTAACACAATTGGAAAAGAACCAAGCATACGGGAAATTCGTATCTTCAATAAAAAGGGTAGAATAATCTATTCTTCGCAAAAAAATATGATTGGCAAGATGGTTAACAAGTCAGCCGAAAGTTGTTATGTATGCCATACAGCAAACGAACCATTGGAAAAGCTTTCGATTAACAAAAGAGTTCGAATTTATAAAATTCACCCCGATTCAAGCCGGATTCTTGGAATAATAAATCCGATAAATAATGAAAAATCTTGCTGGGATGCCGATTGTCATGTTCATCCCAAAAACAAAAAAGTTCTCGGAGTTTTAGATGTTACGCTCAGTCTGAAAGATGTAGATAAGCAAATAAGCAACAGTAAATTTCGCACTATCATTTTTGCAATTAGCGCCATAATAGCGTTAAGCATTCTTATCGGTTTTTTAATCAGGAAATGGGTTGTAAAGCCGGTGCAGGAACTTGTTAGAGCCACTAATCAGGTTAGCGCAGGAAACTTAAATTATACTATAAAAGAACTTGGTACAGATGAGCTAGGAATACTTGCACGGTCGTTCAATAACATGACGAAAAAATTGGCTGAAGCACGCTTGCAGCTATTTCAATCGGATAAAATGGCTTCGCTCGGGCGGCTTGCAGCGGGAGTTGCACATGAAATCAATAACCCTCTTACGGGGGTTCTTACATACAGCAGCTTCCTTTTAAAACGTGTTAAAAACAATCCGGAGTTACAGGAAGACCTAAAGGTAATTGTAAGAGAAACAAAACGCAGCAGGGAGATAGTTAAAAGCTTATTGGATTTTGCAAGGCAATCCGTGCCTAAAAAACGTAATGCGGATATAAATGAAATTATTAAGAGTGCAATTCAGGTGGTCGATAACCAGTTATCGATTAAACAGATAAAACTTGAAACAAAACTTGAACAATCACTTCCTAAAATAACCGTTGATGCTAACCAAATTCAGCAGGTGTTTATAAATCTTATTGTTAATGCAGCGGATTCGATCGAAGACAAAGGCGGAGTAATTTCAATATCTTCGGCGGTCATTTCATTATCCCCTTATGGAATTGCACAAATCAAATCTGCAGTTTGCCCTAAAAGACACACTTTGATGGATGACCAGGTTAAAATTCAGGGAATGCCATCGGTTAAAGTTAAAGCTGTTTCGAACGGTAACGAAGGTTTTATTAATTTAGACCCGGTATATGGCAAACACAGACATAATTATGGAATAGATATACAGGATGGAAAGAATGTTCAAATATCATGTCCCAAATGTAATATTTCATTAATTGAAGAAAATGTTCTATGCCCGAAATGTAGTTCGCCTGTTTATACATTTGAAGACCCGCCGTACGGAATGTTTGAAGGATGTGCAAATCCTGAATGTAATTGGCAAAGATGGGAAGCCATGGATAAAGGCGGGCAAAAAAATTATATCGAAATAAAAATCTCCGACACGGGAAAGGGTATTTCTAAAGAAGACCTGCCGAGAATTTTCGAACCGTTTTTCAGTACAAAAGGGCAGAAGGGAACCGGCTTAGGATTAGCGGTTATATGGGGAATTATCGATAACCACAACGGGACAATAAATGTTGAAAGCGAATTAGGTAAGGGAACTACGTTCATTATCCGGTTACCAATTCAATCAAACAGGTAATATGAAACGAGTATGAAAAAACTATTTACAAACAGGAAAATAATTATAGTGCGAGTTCCATCTGACCAAAAAGAGAAATTATAAACAGATGAAATGAAAGAAAAAGAAAAAATATTAATTATCGATGATGAAAAAGTTATTCTCGAAGCTGTTTCAAAAATAGCTGCGGCTGAAGGATGGAGCGCCGACTCGGCATCTAATGCTAAAGATGCATTAACTAAGATAGAACACAACAATTACTCACTGATATTGTGTGACATAATGATGCCTGAAATGGATGGCTTTCAGCTTCTCGATGAATTAGATACTAAGCAAATTACAATCCCGGTAATTATGATAACCGGGTTTTCTACAGTTGAAAATGCAGTTAAATCACTTTACAAAGGTGCTATCGACTTTATTCCCAAACCCTTTACATTTGAAGAATTAACAAGCTCTATAAGCAGGGGACTCAAATACAGGGAAATACAGGATAAGCTTAACGAATCAAAAAACAGTGAGGAGTCAGGGTCTGTTTTTTATGTTCCCTGTCCATCGAAATACAAGAGATTGGGTCATATAAGCTGGATGAACCTGGAATATGAAGGTGTTGCTGTAATCGGAGTATCGGATTTATATCTCGAGACAATAAAAAGCATTACCAAAATTGAGCTGATGGAAATTGATGATTTGATTATACAGGGCAATTCCTGCGCTAAGTTTGAAACCGATGATGGTCTTATTCATAATTGTTTAGCACCCATTAGTGGAAGAGTTATTGAGAGAAACGAAAAAATATTATCAGATCCTACTCTGCTGGAAAAAGATCCTTACTTTGAAGGATGGCTGTATAAAATAATTCCATCGGATATTGAGTACGATATTAAATATCTCGTTCCTTGCAGTTCAGATAGATTGTAATGCTTTAGTAAGATGAATAAAATATTAAATCTTTACGGAGAGTAAAAAGCTTTATTAAATAAAATTAATATGAATCGGATTCTAAGGAGAAAATAAAATGGCATTATTTATTGTAGCAGTAATCGTTTTTATTATTGCGGATTTAATAATTCGGCTTATTGCAAAAAAAATCCGCGAGAAAAAAATCCGGCAGGAAAGAGAAGAAGCTCTTAAAGTTAGTCTCAAACTCGATTATAGCCGCGAAGCAAAAACACTTAAACGCGCCGAAGTTGAAAATCCTAAGGCGAAAATACTTTGCGTTGACGATGAACCTGTGATATTAGACAGCTTCAGAAAAATATTAGTCCTGGACGGTTACTCCGTCGATACAGTTGAAACCGGGAAGGAAGCGCTTGCCTTAATTCAAAACCATTCTTACGACTTTGTGTTTACAGATTTAAAAATGCCCGGAATGGACGGAGTGGAGGTAACCAAGGCGGTAAAGCATTTACGTCCCGATATCGATGTAATAATTATAACGGGTTATGCAACAGTGGAAACTGCTGTCGAATGTATGAAATATGGTGCGATGGATTATGTGCAGAAACCCTTTACCGAAGACGAACTGCTTGAGTTCACAAAAAAATCTTTAATCAAGCGTCAGGATAGAATTCAAAAAATGCTTAAGCCAAAAGTTCAGATAACGCACCTGGAAGAAAGCTCGCTTGCATCGATGCCCGAATTTTTAATTCCGGGAGGTGTCTTTATTTATGAAGGTCATACATGGGCGAATATAGATGAAGAAGGCACGGTAAAAATAGGAATTGACGACTTTGCCAAAAAACTGATAGGCAAAATAGATGCAATAGAATTTCCGAATTTAGGCATGATTGTTAAAAAAGGACAACCGCTTTTTACGATTAAACAAGGAGCAAGAACCATCACTTTCCGGTCGCCGGTTAGCGGTAAAGTAAAAGAAATAAATAAACCGCTGAGTAATGATCTGGAAGCTTTGGAATATACACCTTATGAAAGAAACTGGATATGTATAATCGATGCGGATGAGCTTGATAATGAAATCCCGCAATTAAAAATCGGTAAAGCAGCCGTTGCATTTTATCAGGAAGATATTGAGCATCTTCAGCAATTGAAGAAGAAAATTAAAACAGGCAAGGAAGAAGAATATAAATCTGACGGACACATTTATATAGGTGAAATGGAAAAGCTTGACGACATTAGCTGGAAAAGATTCAGCGAGGAGTTTTTTGAGAAATAAAAACATTTCTCAAAGTCCATAGTAATTGAATGATAATTTTTTAGCAAGCAGCTATTGCCGATTTGTCATTTCCGTTTTCCCTGAAGGTCCGAAGAACTCCCTCGGGGCATCCCTTCGGAATACGGAAATAACAGATATATTGTGCTTCTGAGACAGCGTTATCTGATTCGTATTTACTATTCTGCTTCCGCAGTTATAGGTATATTACCGGCATTTAAAAATGTAAAACGGAATTTACTTCATCTCCAATTTTTATACCTTTTACAAATTGGTTTTCGGATTTTGGTTTTATTATAAACTCACCTTTATCATCTCTTCCCGCAAAAGTCGCATGTACGTCAACTTAATTATGGCTTTAGCCACAACTCTTTATTCAGTTTTGGCTAAAGCCAATAGTCCGTTAGTTAATTTAATCCACGACCTAAAGGTCGTGGCAATTCAATAAAATTGCACTTTTTCTTAGTCATCTTTTAGTAAATACTTCTTAAGTTGACTCCTATGCGCAAAAGTCGGGACAGGTAAAAAGAGATGAGTTTATTGTAAAATCCTAAAACCAATTAAAATAGTGTATATATCCCCATTCAATTTCATCACTATTATAATATTAGTAATCAAATCTTTGCTTTTTTATGTAAAAGTTTTTAGTGTAAAATATGATTAATCAATCATATATTTTTGAACATATAATAATAAAATATATTAGCTCCGGTCAATGCAACAGTTACACGAAAAAATAATGCTGCCGTTCAGCTTCTGCAGGTTCGATGCTGATAATCCCGAATCATTTTTTATCGACCTGAACAGAAACACTAAGTGGCTTACGTTTGCAAGAGTTCCTTACGAGTATAATCTGAAAAGTTTTTTAAATGAACATGTTTACAGCTCGAATAAAAAAATATTGATCGACGGCTGCAACGACGGTGTGGCTTATGAGCTTTCGGATAACGGGTTTGAGATAATGAAAACAGGACAGGAAGCAATTCTTAATCTTCGCTATAATCATTTTAAAAAGAAATCACTTAAGGAATTGATCAGAAGAGGATACCGCGGGAAATATTTTCAGGAAGTCCCTTTTTCAATTGAGATGAAAAACCGTTTAAGGAAATTCAAGCACGAGTGTGCGCACGGAAAAGAACCACAGTTAAAATATTTATTTAGAGATGAATTCGAACCTTTCAATCGTTTGTTTGTAATTAAAGATGATACCGATGTATGGTATGGTGCCTTTATGCTCTCGAATAAAGAAAGAAACTATGCACAGACCGAATTAATATTACGCCGCAAACATGCGCCTGTCGGTGTAATGGAAGCTTTGATATATTCGATCTTTAATAAATTGAAAGAGGAAAAGTACGGGTATTGGAGTCTTGGCGCTGTACCTTTTACTGTTTATGAAGACACATTATTTGCAAAAGAAGGAGTAATTAATTTTATCGGTAGAAGATTAAGATTTGCGTATAATTACCAGGGTTTATATTTCTTTAAAAATAAATTTAATCCCATCTGGATTGATTATTATTTTTGCGTGAGACCGAAACTTACTTTTTTTGTTTTGTTAAAAATTTTAATCAAAACTAATCTTCATAAGCTTGTAATAAACAAGCTGCCACATATTTTATCTTTTGGAATAATAAATAAGGGTAAATAAATGAATGAAAATAAACCGGCCATTAAAAGTTTAGGCGATATGCCAACATCGGAATTAAAAAAGTACGGGCATCAGTTTGTTGATTGGATTGCTGCTTACCTTGATGAAATAGAGAACTACCCGGTACTGCCAAACATTAAACCGGGTGAAATAAAAAATATTCTTCCTGAAAATCCGCCTGAAAAAGGGGAGAGTTTTGAAAGCATAATTGCAGATGTTAATGATAAAATTTTACCGGGAATCACTCACTGGAATCATCCTGATTTTATGGCTTACTTTAATTCTACATCGAGCGGACCCGGAATTTTAGCCGAACTTTTAAGCGCTGGATTAAATGTAAACGCGATGGCATGGCATACCTGTCCCTCTGCTACCGAACTTGAAGAGAAAATGATAAACTGGTACAAAAAGATTTTCAATCTGCCGCAAAATTTTTGGGGAATAATTTATGATACGGCTTCGACAAGTTCGATGCACGCAATTGCCGCTGCACGTGAGCAGCTTTCTCATCTTAAAATAAGAGAGAAGGGAATGATTGGCAGAAGCGAACTTCCACGTTTAAGAATCTACTCATCCGAACAAGCCCATTTCTCGATTGATAAATCTGTAATTACTCTCGGTTTCGGATTGGAGAGCATCAGGAAAATTCCGGTAGATGAAAAATTCAGAATGATTCCCGGAAAACTTAAGGAGGCAATTAAAGAAGATAAACAAAACGGCTATCTTCCTTGCTGTGTAGTTGCAACTGTCGGCACTACTTCCACTACAAGCGTTGATAACATCGATGAGATTGGAACGATCTGCAGCGAAGAAAATATCTGGCTACACGTAGATGCAGCTTATGCCGGTACCGCTGCTATTTTACCGGAGATGCAATGGATATTTAAAGGAATAGAGAAATCCGATTCACTCGTTATCAACCCGCATAAGTGGATGTTCACCCCGATCGACCTGAGCTTGTTCTTAACTAAAAAACCCGATGTGTTAAAAAGAGCATTCAGCTTAAGTGCTGAATATTTGGCTGGGGAAAATGAAGACGCAACAGATTTTATGGATTACGGCATACAGTTGGGAAGACGGTTTCGCTCTCTTAAATCCTGGTTTATTATGCGTTACTTCGGTGTCGAAGGTTTACAGAACAGAATTAGAGAACACATTCGACTTGCGAAAGAATTTGCAGAATGGATTGATGAAAATCCAAAATTTGAACGAATGGCGCCGACACCTTTCAGCGTTGTTTGCTTCCGCGCTCATCCACAAAATATAACCGATGAAGATGAGTTAAATGAATTAAATCAAAAACTGCTCGATAATATTAATTCTACCGGTAAACTGTTTTTATCTCATACAAAATTAAACAACAAGTTTGTGATACGAATAGCAATTTCAGGCATAAGAACATTTGAACAAAATGTAAATGATGCCCGAAATCTCATCGAACAAAAACTAAATGAATTACTTGATTAGCACATTCGCGGCAGATTATTTGCCGCTAATGCGCGAATGAAAATTAATCTTCCAGTGTAAATCCAACTTTAATTGTTACCTGGTAATATGCAACTTCATTATTATCGATGTAGCCTCGCTGCTCTGTAACAATAAACCATCTCATATTTCTTACGGTTTGTGCTGCTTTGTTTACTGCGTTTTGTATTGCTTCTTCAAGACTGTTCTTCGAAGAACCGACAAGCTCAATATACTTATAAACGTGCTCTGCCATTTTTATCTCCTTTATTTGTAAATTATTTTTCTTTATAATAATATCTTATTCTTTAAATAACAATCCTTTTTCATTCATTGGAAACTAATTTAGTTTCACATTATCAAATATTTTATTAATTATTTATAATTGAAAGGGCAATTATGGCAGCCACAAAAGCATATCTGAAGCAATTAAAGGGAATCACATTCGTTGGTAAAACCGATTCGAACCATTGGATTACAGTTGACGGACCCGAAGAATTTGGCGGCAGCAATGCCGCGATTAAACCGAAGGAACTCTTGCTGTTAGGACTCGCCGGCTGCACTGCAAGCGATGTAATTTCAATATTACAAAAGAAAAGAGCAAAAATTGATGACTTTGAAATAAATATAACCGCAGAAGTAACCGAAGAACATCCGAAGGTCTATTCGAAGATAGATCTTGAATATGTTTTTTACGGAGACGATGTTGATAGCAAAGCAGTTGAGCGTTCGATTGAACTTTCAATGACAAAATACTGCGGTGTATCGGCTATGTTAGAAAAAGCGATGGAAATAAATCATACATACAGAATAGAAAAAACAAAATAAGAAGCTCTGACAAGTTCTTTTAAATTATCCATTTATAAGAATTAATCTCCCCCTTACAAAGGGGGAGTGTCCGAAGGACGAGGGGGTAAACAACTCTTTAATACAGCAATCTAATTTTTCTGATACAACCCGATAATATTTCCTTCGGGATCAGAGATTAAAGCATACCATCCTGTTGCGGGAATTACGGTTTTGCCTCTTTTAATTTTACCGCCGTTCACTTCTGCTTTTTTTAATGCTTCATTAATATCTGTTATGTTAACGTGGAAAACAGTCGTATCGCCCGTGCTTACGTTATCTACTTTTCTCAGTCCAACCATTATTCCCTTATGGTTATTAAAAAGCAGGTAACCTTTTCCGAAAGGTTTGAACTCCCATCCGAACATATTTTTTAGAAATAAACTTTCTCTCTCCAAATCTGTAGCCGGTATTTCAACATGCGCAATAAGAAGATCGGGCATACTTTATTCCCTTTGTTTTAGTAATGTGAATTTTACATTTATTATTCACTGAAAAATTAATTTTAATTAATTGAAGTATCAAGTGATTGTTTCTATTTATCTCAACAATTGTTATTTATTTTCATTAAAATAACTCAGGTTGATTGGTCGTTTTTATAAACAGTTAAAACGGTTGATATAAACACATTTTCTCGTGCTGCTGTTGTTTTATCGTCACCCAAATAAATTTATGTGATAGTGAAATGCTTTTCCATTAACACCCAATTTCAATTGGGTGGTTACTGAAGATACAAACCCCAAACAAGAATAAACGGTTTTAACCGTTTTAATTAATTGCTGTACATCAATTCCCGTTCGCTTTATCTAATAGAATATTAAAATTAACATATATCAATTGCCGTTCGCTTCAGCGAACGGATTACAAAAGTGAAACAACAATTACGGGCTTCAGCCCAAACAAAGAAATGCGGCTAAAGCCGGTTTAGTTTTTCTTCTGTTCCTATTCCGTCAGCTAAAGCAGACGGCAAATGATTGTTGCCCTTTATCTCAACAATTGTTATTTATTTTCATTAAAATAAAAAAAGGATTGAACAGCTTATCACCGTTCAATCCTCAAAATTTTTCAAAGCTGAATTTACACCAGCTATATCGCTAATGTTTTATTTTGAACTTTTAACTTTAAATTCAATTCTTCTGTTATAATATCTGCTAACGGGGTCATTTTCTTTAAAGAGCAATTCCCGTTTTCCTTTACCGATAGTATTCATCCGGTTTGCATCGACACCTTTGGCTATCAGGTATTTCTTAACTGTTTCTGCTCTTTGTAGCGAAAGCTTGTCGTTATATTTATCTGAGCCGATCTGATCGGTATAACCGACGATATCCACTTTAACTTCGGGATGAGATAAAAGTATTTCAGCAGCATTGTTAAGTATAGGGTATGCCTCAGGTTTGAGGGTAGCTTTATTAAAATCGAAGTTGACACCTATAAGTGTCCATTTTGATTCGATAGTTTTTTTAGTGTATTTCTTAACTATGTCTTCAATTCTGTTATAATCTATTTCAGTTGGTTGAGTTTGATACTTTCTAACGATATCTTCGATCTCGTTATAATTGACAGCTTCGATACCGGTGTATAGTTCACACAATTTTGAAGGGTCTCCTTTACTAAAGTAATAAACCAATCCGACATCGCCGTTAACCCAGGTATCATTTGCTGTTCCCCCGAAAAGACCGTTGCTGGCACCGCGTCTTCCGTCGAGGTTGCTGCTCCAAACGGAGTGATAAGCAGCTTCGAATTTCACTCTCCAATCTACTCCTAATTTTATTTCCAAACCTGCACCCACGTTAAACTGACCGTCTGCAGTACTGTTATTGTCTAAGCTTGCTTCGAAAGCATTTTCTACTTTATACAAATTTATTCCTGCGCCGCCAAACAGGTAAGGCGACCAGGGTTCACAGGGAACAAAATAATAAAAGAAATCCAGATCACCCGTCATCATATTATTTTTAGCCACTTGACCAATTTTAGGATTGATCTGATAGGTAGCTTCAACATGGTTATAAGCGCCTTTTAATCGTAAGCCGATATGCTCGTTAAAGTTTCTCTGGATCGATAGATATCCGCCGTAAAAATTAGAGCTTTCAACAACAGCATCGTTAATTGAAATGTACCTCGGATAGGAAAAACCAAATCCGAATGCCCATGAATTTTCGCTAACAGACCTGGATTGAGCGAAATTAACACACGTAAAAATAAGTGTTAATAATATTAAGCAGGTTGAAAATACTTTTTTCATAAGATTTCCCTCCGTTTTATATAAATAATATCCTGAAGAGTGAAAAATTCTAGTAACTTCATAATTAATTTAATTCTATTATTTAATTATCCCAAATAAAATAAAAAAATAATTTAGCAGATAAATAATAGCAGAATTCGCTCTAAAAAGCTAATACTTTTGAATTGTCATTCTTACAGCTTGTTCCAGTCCACCGGGGAAAGTGGAAATCCATTAATAATTTAAGCTTTTTGAATCCTCGTTTATTGTGTAATTATCTTTTTAGAGTGAACTTATAGAATATGAAAATATAAAAAAAAGCGAATTGTTAATTGCTTCGTTAATTGATAAATATGAAACCAGTAATGTTTTTTAAATAAAACGAATTTGGATATTCTTGGAGAAGATGTTCTGGATGATGGATTTGCCGACCTCGGGTTTAAAAAATGTTCCCCCGATTATCGAAAACAAAACCGGGGAGATATTAGAGTAAGCTCATTAAAAAACAAAATCCGAAAACCAAATTAAAAGTAAATTAGATGCATCCTTTTTTAATGCTGGGGCAATATGGAATGTTTAATCGAGGTCATTTCAATTTTTCAAGTGATTCCTTATTATATTTTTTTTTCAGAAAACGTTTCATTTGTTTTAAAGGATAATGTTCTTTGTTGAAAATATAGTGAAGACTCATCCCATCTATAATGGCGCCGAATAATTTGGATTCATTAGCGGGATTCTTAATACCGATTTGGCGGAATATCTTCTCGAGCAATTTAAATCCCGTGTCTAAATAATCGACAGTTATTTTATTTACAATTTCTTTTACCCCGGGATGAAGACTGAAATCCATATACAATCTCCAAAATTTTTCTTCTTTTTCTATCTGTGTAAATATAAGATTAATTAATATTTCTATTTTTAGATAAGGATCTTCAATTTGTTCAATCGGTTTAAATATCTTGTCCATTTCAATTAAAAGAGTCTCGCAAACGGCTTCCAATAAGTCTTTTTTACTGCTAAAATAATTATATGCCAATCCTTTTGATATGCCTGCTTTTGCAGCAATATCACTTATTGTAGTTCCGTTAAAACCTTTTTCGGCAAATAACTCCAAAGCAGAGTATAGTATTAGCTTCTCGGTCTTTTTTCTTATTTCCTGCAGTTGTTCTTTTGTTCTTGGCATTTTTAATTGAATAAATGTTCAATAGTAATAATATTTTTTTGTTTTGTTATTGTCAAGATGAAAATTTATTTTTTTAACTACGTTTTATCTTGACAATAATATATATTTTAATTATGTTTTGACTGAACGTTTAGTCATTATAAAAACAAGGAACTATTATTTTGCGAAAGATATTTTTCCTGCTTTTGTTTGTTTTCATGCCGTTTTTATTATTCGGGCAGAATGCAACGGAAATTGTCAGGAAAGCAAATGATCTTGTTATGGGGAAAACTTCGCAGGGAATTAACAAGATGAAGGTTGTTCGCCCTGACTGGTCGCGTGAAGTTACAATGAAAGTGTGGTCGAAGGGAACAGATTATTATATGATTTTAATTACTGCACCGGCGCGGGAAAAAGGACAGGTGTTTCTTAAACGAAAAAACGAATTGTGGAACTGGATGCCCTCGATTGGCAGGATGATAAAAATTCCGCCTTCAATGATGATGCAATCCTGGATGGGCTCCGATTTTACAAACGATGATCTGCTTAAAGAGTCATCTATTGTTAACGATTATGTACACAAAATAATAGGTTCGGAAGTAGTGGATGGTTATGATTGTTATAAGATTGAACTAACACCAAAGCCGAACGCAGCGGTAGTGTGGGGTAAAATTCTTATGTGGGTATCAAAAAAAGAATACTATGAATTGAAAATAGAATTCTATGATGAGACCGGTGCTTTAATAAACATGCAATTAGGCAGTGAAATTAAAAAAATGGGCGGTAGAACTTTACCTACAAAATTAATTATGATTCCTATGGATAAAAAAGGAAACAAAACAATTCTTGAATTGATAGACGTTGTGTTTGATAAACCGATACCCAATAGTTTTTTTTCTCAACAGAATATGAAGAGACTACGATAGAAGATGAATACGATTTTAAAAATGGCGTGGAGAAATATTTGGCGTAATAAAAGGCGTACAATTCTAATGATGTTTTCAATTTTAATTGCCATTGTCCTTTCGCTTTTTACTCGTTCGATGCAAAAGGGTACTTATGCAAATATGATTGATAATGTTGTAAAGCTTTCTACCGGGTATATACAGATACATAAAAAAGGTTATTGGGATAATAAATCGATAAACGAAACTTTTGTAGAAACTACTAAGCTCCGCAGACTTTTAGCGGGCGATAAAAATTTAACACTAACTATCCCGCGTCTTGAATCTTTTGCCCTAACTTCTTCAGGCAAACGTACAAAAGGAGCGGTAATAATCGGTACAGACCCGGAATTAGAAGATAGTTTAAACCATTATTCTAAAAAAATAATTAGGGGAAAATATTTCAAAAGCGGCGACAAAGCGGTTCTTGTTTCGGATAAATTAGCCGAGTTTTTGCAGCTTGGTGTGGGCGATACGTTAGTCCTGATTGGTCAGGGTTATCACGGTATAACGGCAGCCGGTAAATACCCGATTAAAGGAATATTCCATTTTCCAATACCGCAATTAGATAATCAGCTAATAATAATGCCGTTAGAGGAAAGTCAGTATTTTTATGCCGCACCAAACCGTATTACTTCTATTTCGTTGATGTTAAATAATCCCGGGAATATGGATAAAACAATAACAATGCTGCGGGAAAAATTGGGTGCGGATTATGAAGTAATGCCCTGGCAGGAAATGAACCGCGAAATGGTGCAAGCCATAGAAAGCGATAATGTCGGCGGTATAATTATGCTTGCTATTCTTTATATGGTAATCGGGTTCGGTGTTTTTGGAACCGTTATGATGATGACGATGGAAAGAAGGAAAGAATTTGCGATTATGATTGCTGTAGGAATGAAGAAAACAAAACTTTTGACTATGGTTGTTTGGGAAACAATTTTTATCGGTGTTGTAGCAATATTAGCAGGATTATTAATTACTTATCCTATGCTCCTTTATTTATTTTACCATCCGATACCTTTAACCGGAGATCTTGCATCTTATATGATTGCATTCGGGGCTGAACCGATACTTCCTTTTTCACTTAATCCGGATATTTTTATTATTCAAACAATTTCAGTGATCATTATTTCCATTATTGCGGTAATCTATCCGCTTTCGGTTCTTTTAAGATTTGATGTTTTAAAAGCTATGAGGAGTTAAACGTAAATTATATGTTATTTTCAATTGCTTGGAAAAATGTTTGGCGGAATAAATTAAGAAGTCTTATTGTAATTCTTTCTATTTCGCTCGGATTATTGGGCGGCTTGTTTTATCTGGCTTTTGCTAACGGAATGGTTCAGCATCAAATTGATGCAACCATCAAAACGCAAATTTCCAATATACAACTTCATAATCCGAAATATATGTTGGATAACGAAGTTAAATATACCATAAGTTCACCGGATTCGATTATTAATAAAATTGAGGAAATAAAAGGCGTACGGGGAGTAACTTCGAGAATAAAAAGTACGGCTATGGTTAGTTCCGCTATTACCGGTGCCGGAATAACTATTATCGGAATTAATCCTGTAAAGGAAAAAAACGTTACAAACCTTTACAAAAAAATAATCGAGGGAACTTATTTAATACCCGGTAAAAAATATCAAATTTTTATAGGACAGAAATTAGCCGATAAATTAAAGGTAAAAGTAAGATCGAAAATTGTTATTGCCGCATTAGATATGTCCGGTAATATTATTTATGGGGCTTTCAGGATTGTTGGAATTTTCAAAACGGAAAGTACGAATTTTGATTTGTCCAATGTGTTTGTCTTAAAAAACGACTTGAGAAAATTAATTGGTTTCCCTGCAAAACAAACAACAGAGATTGCTGTTTTGTTAAACGATAACAATCAAACAAATTATGTTGCAAATAAAATTAAAAAGATTTTCAGCAAGGCAATAAGCGAAAAAAAATATGAAGTGGAAACCTGGGTGGAAATTCAACCCGCATTAAAATTAATTAATGAAATGTTTATCCAATATTCGATGATATTCCTTATAATAATTCTTGTAGCGTTAAGTTTCGGTATCGTTAATACAATGCTGATGGCTATAATGGAAAGAGTTAGAGAGCTTGGTATGCTGATGGCTATCGGGATGAGTAAGATGAAAATATTTTTAATGATAATGCTTGAAACTATTTTCTTATCAATTACTGGGGGAGCGGCAGGACTTTTTATTAGCTGGATTGCAATAACCATTACTCATAAAACCGGCATAGACCTATCGGTTGTTTCGGAGGGCTTGAACGCACTCGGTTACAGCTCGTTTGTGCATCCGATGCTTGGTTTGACTTATTATATTTTGATTGGTTCATTGGTAATTGTAACTGCAATAACGTCTTCAGTTTTACCTGCCAGAAAAGCTCTTAAATTAAATCCGGCTGAGGCTGTCCGGCAGAATGTATAATTGCGGTGCTATACTGTTATTGGAAGGTTAAAACAATTTAGATAATACATATACCTTTTACAAATTAGTTTTAGGATTTTGGTTTTATTATAAACTCACCTTTATTCTCTCTTCCCGCAAAAGTCGGGACAGGTAAAAAGAGAGGAGTTTATTGTAAAATCCGGAAACCAATTAAAATAGTGTATATAATCTCTTAACAGTTTCGATACCAAGATGCAGAAAGATAAAAATGATGGGGAAGAAAATTTTTTTATAATAGAACAACAGATAAAATTATGAGCATAATTACAACAAAAAATCTGGAAAAAATTTACAATGAATCAATTGTACCGGTTCACGCAATAAATAATATTTCTTTATCATTTGAGAAAGGTGAATTTACTGCAATAGTCGGTCCTTCGGGATGCGGCAAAACAACATTGCTTAATTTATTGGGAGGACTCGATAAACCCACAAGCGGGGAAGTCTTTATCGACGGAATTAATCTAACCGAATTTTCTTCAAATAAAATAATTAATTTCCGGTTAAGAAATATTGGTTTTGTTTTCCAGGCGTATAACCTTATTCCTGTGCTTACAGCTAAGGAAAATGTTGAATTCATTATGGAGCTTCAGGGTATTCCGAAACAAAAACGGGAAGAACGTGTTGTGCATCTTTTGGAACAAGTTGGATTGAAAGAAAGAATGAATAACCGTCCGGGAGAACTTTCGGGCGGGCAGCAGCAGCGTGTTGCCGTTGCGCGTGCGCTCGCATCGAAACCAAAGTTCGTTTTAGCGGATGAACCTACTGCTAATCTCGATTCAACCTCGACTGGCAACTTGCTCGATATTATGCTTAAGTTAAATGAAATGGAGAATACAACTTTTATTTTCGCAACACACGATTCACGCGTAATGAAAAGAGCACGAAGAATTATCACCCTCGATGACGGAAAGGTTGTACAGGATGAAAATATAAAACAGAATATGAAAAAACAGGTTAACCCGGCAGATGAGAATTAAAATTGTATTATTATTCATCACTGTTTTTACATTATCTGCAAAGGCACAGCTTTCTCCTTTCGATTACGGCGGGTATGCAAAATATCTATTCAGCTCAACACGTTTCCCCGGTACTACCGAAAGATACAGCGATCATTTAATTCATCTAAGGTTAAATACAAAATGGTATGCTACCGATGCTCTAACCGCTGCACTCGAGTTAAGATTCAGGGGCTACTACGGTGAGACGGTGGAAAATACCAAACATTTTATCGATCTAATAAAAACACCGAGAGATTGGGTTAATCTCGATGCTGTTTTATGGAATAAAAAAAAGACTGTGGGATATCTCGAAGTTGACCGGTTCTGGCTTGATTGGGTAAAAAATGATTTTGAATTGACTCTCGGGAGACAACGAATTGCCTGGGGAACCGCACTGGTTTGGAATCCTACCGATCTGTTTAATCCGTTAAATGTTTTAGATTTTGATTATGAAGAACTTCCTGCTGTTGATGCTGTAAGAGCACAGTATTATACCGGTCCCGTTACAAAAGTTGATCTGGCTTTTAAACCGGCAAGAGAAAAAAGAAATGTAATTTTAGCAGGATTGTGGAGTATAAATGCTTTTGATTATGATTTTAATTTAATAGCGGGGATGAGAGATGAACGATGGATTTTCGGCGGTTCGTGGGCAGGCGATATTTTAACCGGTGGATTCCGCGGCGAAGTTACTGTAAGCGAAGCACCCAATCGTGATTATACCAATCTGGTTTATGAGGCATTAGGTGAAAGTTCCTTATCGTCATTCGATAAACCTTTAGTGGCTGTGGCACTTTCCGGTGATTACACTTTCCCCGGCTCGTTTTATATTCATACTGAATTATTATATAACAACAACGGCAAAACAAAAAACACTTTTCTCTTTTATAAAGAAGCAACAAGCTTGGGAATGTTATCTGCTGCCCGCTGGTCCATCTACCAGGAGTTTTCCTACGATATCACACCGTTAACACGTGGCTCATTGTTCGGTATTTTTAATCCGGATGATAAATCTTATGTAATTGTGCCTTTCGTAACTTATTCTGTAGCTACAAACTGGGATTTACTTCTTATTGCACAAATATTTGAGGGAGATCCTTTAACTGAATTTGGTGAATTCGGCACATCTTTCTACCTGCGGTTAAAGTATTCTTTTTGATTATTGAATAATTGCTGCTCGCAGATAATTATGCTTATATTTGATTATTCTAAACTAGATTTTAGAGGAGCAAAATTAAATTTATTATCAATATATTCCCCTATTTCTTTACGCATTTCGGTAGTTTATATCTTAAGGACGAAAAACAACAAAGTTTAGGTTTGTTTAACCCCGATAAAAATTCTCGATATAATAAGTTTATCTACAATATTTATTTCACTGGATTTATCCAGCTCTTCACTATCTCATCTCGCTTAATGAGTTTAAGGTTATCATTAAATATGGGAGAATAAAATGAACAGCCTCACAAAAACATTAATCATCTTTGCTCTATTAAGTGTATCAATACATGCTCAACAATATGGTCATTGGGAAATTATTGACTCGACAAATCTTCCGCGTTATGAACACGCATCTGTGGTTATGGCAAACGGAAATGTTATGGTTACTGGTGGAGTGACAGGTTATACAACAAGTTATTCCAGTAGTGCTGAGATTTATGATGTAGTTTCTAATACCTGGAATTTTATAGATTCTATGCACTATGCAAGAGGAAATCATAAGATGGCTTTACTGAATGATGGACGTATCATTGTCATTGGTGGTTTCAATCAGAATTCTTGTGAGATTTACGACCCTACAAGTGAAACGTGGGAATTTACTGACTCTTTAAATTTACAGAGAGACTACCGCTTCACCGCAACAACTCTAACAAATGGTACTATATTAGTTATCGGAGGTGTTAATTTTGAAACTAACCCTCCGCGAATGTACAACTTAAAATCTTGTGAATTATTTGATCCTGTAACAGAGAAATGGAGTGTTGTAGATTCATTAGAAATCGAGAGACAAGGGCATACTGCAACTGTAATGCCTGATGGAAGAGTGCTTGTTGCCGGTGGGTTGAATTCTTCCGGTTCCATTAAACAATGTGAGATATTCGATCCTGAAACGGGTGTATGGTCTATGACTGACTCATTGAATATTGAACGAGATGGTCATAGTGCAGTGCTCCTACCCAATGGTAAAGTTTTAGTTTCAGGTGGAAGTAGTACTGCATTATATAGCTGCGAAATTTTTGATCCAATTACTGAAAACTGGGAAGTAGTTGGTTCTACAGCTTTTGCACACGTTAGTCATAGTTCAATTGTTCTTTCTGATAGTTTAATTATGTTAGTTGGTGGTGCTGCTCCTCCTCCATCCTGGGAACTTTATAATTCTAAAACTTTTTCATCGGTATTCTTAGCTGCATTACCTGTAGAAAAATTTGAATCCACTGTCCATTTGTTACCGGATGGTAGAGTTATAAACATTGGTGGAGAGGAAATTGATGGAATGGTATATTTCGCAACTGATATTTGTTTAATGTATTACCCCAATGCAACCGGTATTGCATACCAACAGGATAAGCTTACTGCTTTTAGCTTGGGGCAAAACCACCCAAATCCGTTTAATCCAACCACTGTTATAGAATACAGCATACCGACAAAATCATTTGTAGAACTCAAAATTTACGATATTCTCGGTAATGAAATTGCCACTTTGGTTAGCGAAGAAAAAACAGCAGGGAAACATTCGGTTAAATTTAATGCCGGTGGCTTACCAAGCGGAATATATTTATACAGACTCACTTCAAATAAATTTACTGAAACAAAGAAACTAATCTTTTTAAAGTAATCATCCCTCCTATATAAAATGCTGGAATTATTTATTTCCGGTTTTTATTTTGTAGCAAAGCGGCATATAGTTGTTTTTACTGATATTTCTATCGTGTCGAATCTATGACATTTCTAATGAGTTATTACACAATAATTATTATTTAATACATATTTCTTGTAACAGTACCCAATTTTTATTAAGTTTTAGTTATACTATTGTACAAGACAATAATTTGCGGATTGAGAATGCTTTTTACTCTAAATAATAAATTATGTAAGAGTGCTTTTGTTGTAGTATTGTATCCTTCCGCCCAACCCGTCGCTTATAGTTTTGGCTTAATTAATAACAAAAAAATAAAATCAAGGAGAGAAAATGTTTAAAAATATATTTTTCTTAATTTCGCTATTTCTGTTTCTCCTGTTTGGCGGATGCGGTAAGAAAGGGGAGGAAGAAACAGTCGAAAAAACTAAAGAGCAGGTTAATAAAGAAGAGAGTACTGATGAAGAAAATGAATCGGATGAAAATAAAAGCGATTATGATGAATTTGAAAAAGGCATGAAAGAATTCGAAAAAGTAATGAAAGGCAACAGCAAGGTTGAAGTAGTTAATTTTCGTAAGTTGAAAGAACTGTTGCCCGAAGAGCTTGACGGAATGAAAAGAACAAGCTCGAGCGGTGAAAAAACGAACTCATTCGGTATTAAAGTTTCACAGGCAGAAGGTGAATACAATTCTGAAGATAACCGGCAAAGTATTAATATTAAAATTATAGATCTGGGGAGTATGAAAGGGCTGGCGGGAATGACCGCATTTGCATGGTCCTGGGCTGAAATTGATAAGGAAACAGATAACGGGTACGAAAAAACTTTTGAATATAAAGGACATAAAGCTTATGAAAAATATAATTCGGAATATAAAAACGGGGAAGTTCAGGTAATGGTTGCAAAAAGATTTATGGTAGAAATTAAAGGTAACGATGTACCGATGGAAGCAATTCATTCAGCACTGGATAAAATTGATCTCGATGCACTTTCTAATATGAAAGACGAAGGTAAAAGTGACTAATAAAAGTCATAAAATAAAATCTTTCTTAAATAAAAAAGAGGAGTAATAAATGGAACAGCTTACAATTTCCGGAATTATTAAGAATTCCATCTCAATTGGTTTAAAAAACCTGGCATCTATTGTTGGTGCAGTGATTCTGTGGGTATTAACTATTTGGATACCCTATATTAATGTCGGTACCACTATCGCACTGCTTGGGATGGTAGTGGCAATTAGTAAAGGTGGTATTATTTCACCGTTTGAAATTTTCGACAAGAAATACCGCCGGAATATGGGCGAATTTTTTCTGCTTATAGCTTTTATGGAGATTGGAATTATGGCAGGTCTTCTATTTTTTATAATCCCAGGAATAGTCATTTCAATTGCTTGGGGACAAGCTGTTTATCTGTTAATAGATAAAAATATGAATCCAACAGAAGCGATTGCCATGAGCAACAAATTAACTTATGGAAAAAAGTGGACTATTTTCTTAGGAAATCTGATACTTGTAGTAGTTCTTTATATTGCTCTTTTCATAATTGTTCTCATCGTTTCACAGATTTCAGGTTTTATAGCTATACTGTTCTCCCTGGTTGGTTATCTTGCCATTCTTGTAATTATGTTGGCTGCCGCTGCTTATATCTACGGTGTGCTGAGTAAAGAGTTAGAAGGAAACAGTGAAACTCAACCTTCAGAATAACGGACGAAATTTTAGTTTTACTTTGGGATAAAAAACAAAAAAAATGCTTGCCTGATTAATTCGGGCAAGCATTCTTTTTTAATGAAAATTCTGTGGCTCTTACTGTTTTCCGATGTATGACTCTATTTCTTTAATTTCCTCTTCCAAATTAATCTTCTTAAAGTATTGTAAAGCAGCGGTAAAGTACTCCCTGCTCTTTTCACTCTCATTCTTCAAATTATATAAAACACCGAGTTCATATTCGGTTTCGGCACAGTTAAGCTGGTTACCCGATTCTTTATTCAATCTTAAACTTGTAAGCAGGTAATTTTCGGCAGTATCATATTTACCTTTAATGCGCTGAATAATACCTTTAATCTTATATATCTCGGCAATAGTAAGTTTATCGGTTAGCTTGTACGCCACTTCCATGGATTTATCTGCAAAAGCTTCTGCAAGATCGAGATCGGAAAGCTGGGTGTAAACATAAGATTTACTCAGATAATCTATTCCCAATGTTTGCAAGTAGTTTGCTTGTCTTGCTGCCTGAATACTCACATCAAATTCGTTAAGCGCATTCTGATACTCTTTCTTTTTCGTATAAACCATTCCCATATCCTGCCTGATTTCGGCTACGCGTTTTGTGTCGCCCACCTTTTCAAAATCGAGTAATGCTCTTCTGAAATAAGAAAGTGCTGTATCGTATTTCCCCTGGATATTATTTATGATACCAAGGTTAATTTCAATTTTACCTTTTAAAACGTTGTCGGGATTATCTTCAAGTATGTTTAATGCTTTTTCGAAATGTTCCTCTGCCTTTTCAAGATCACCCTGGTCGCCGTAAATAGTACCCATCATGTTTTCACATTCGGCGTTACCTTTTATATCGTTTTCTTCTTTGAATAAATCGTCGGCTTTACCTAAAAAGTTAAAGCTCAGTTCCCATTGCGCCTGCCTGCTGTAAACTTCCCCGATTCTAAGGTAAGCATTTGCGGCAATGTTTTTCATTTGAGGGGATGATTCGGCGGATTTTGCCAGCTTCTCGTGTATCTCGAGTGCAGTGGCAAACTCACCCTTTATAATGGTGGATTGTCCTAAGAAGAGAAGAAGGTCAATGAATTTATCATGATCAAGTACACCCTCAGCGAATGTGATTAGAAGATCGACCTGCGAACGGGTTTTAATTCCGCTTTGCAAGTCAATATCTATTTGATCGTTTAAGCCAGCGTCATCTAAATTTTTTTTATCAACTGTTCGTTCAGCAACTAAATATTTTGTGCTAAACTCTTCGGCTTCAGCTTTACTAAAGAAATTCTTTAAGACCTCTTCAACTAACGATTCGGTATTTTGGTGGAGATTGCTCAATTACGTTTTAGTACCAAAGTCTGTGTTTCATCAATAAATTGTTTTTCTAAAAGACATGTCTCAACCCGCTCGCTTTTATTTGCAACCTTCATGCCAGATAATATTATTTGGTTAGAAAACATAAAAAAGTTTATTAAAAAGCGTCAATGTAATTATTACCAATATTCATTAGAAAATCTTACGATTTCGAAAGTTTTTTTATTGTTCCAAAATAAGAACGTCTCATTAATATATGAAGATATTTTAACATAGGTTACCATTAGAAAATCACTTTAGAATCGAGGTTTGACAGTAAAATTTTTTAATTAAATTATAATCTTGAATTTGATATGAGTTTCAAGTTGAGAAAAATTCATTGCGAAAATTTGTTATCGATTACCCGGGTTACTTTACTATTTTTGAGATTTGTTTGAATTCAGGAGTGGCACATACGTTCAGCAGTTCGAACAGGATTGATTCGGTAGTAGTTACTTCGGCACCATGCTGTCTCATTCTTGTAAGCGCTGTTTCATAATCTATTATCTTTCTCGATGAAACAGCATCTGCAGCTAAGTTTACCTGAAAGCCATTCGCCAGCAGATCGAGAACCGTTTGCTGCACACATACGTGCGATTCAATACCGCAGACAACTATCTGTGTTAAGTTTCTTTTCATCAATATTTCAAACAATTCTCCAGCACCGGAACAGCTAAATGATAGTTTTTGAATCGCTTCCTCTCTGCCCAATTCATCTTTAATAGATTGAAGGGTCGGACCTAAACCTTTCGGGTATTGTTCGGTGTAGAATACAGGTATTCCGAGAACTTTAAATCCTTTAATTAACTTTATAGTGTTCTTTACAACAGCTTCGTGATTATTTATAACCGGCAGAATTCTCTCCTGAATATCGATTATAAGCAGGGCAGCTTTTTCTACCACGAGTAACTTCTCAAATCGTTTAACATTATCACTCATATTTTTTCCTTTAAGTATAAATTTTATTCATACCGTATTTACCGCAGGTGTACATCATTAAAAGACTAGTTAAATCAATCAGGGCTTTTTTACTGTCTTCTTCATGAATGACCAGGTTATAAACTTCAGCCACAAACTTAAGATTGTTGAGTATTTTCTTCAGTTCATTGTATGAAGGCGAACCGTGCCAGTATGTAACCTGCTCGATTAAAAGTTTTTCGTTCCTTCTTAAAAATTCACCGAATGAAATTGTATAAACCGAGAGCGAGGTAAGGGGTCTGCATATTGCTATCAAATCGTTAAAGTAAGTATCCCAGTTGCGCGCTAATTCCCTGTTTCGTTTGTTCATTACATACTTAGCTTTTGCAAGTGTAAATTTGGCTTTTGTTAATGTTTTGAAATCCGGAATGACAGCGTAGCCGTCGTAGCTTCTGAAAGAATTATCCGGGTCTATATATTTCCATCTTCTTGTAATCCGGTTTGCAGAATAAATAGTAATAACATTATCAAGCGAACTATCGATAGCAACAAACTTACCCTGTTGCCAGTTAATAACAGTAATCCAGTGTTCCCAATCATCCACGCTGAGTATGCAGGGGTATCCTTTTCTAAGGTGCTGTGTTAAAGCTTTTGCCGCATCGGTTGCAGTTTCGCGGCGGAAGTATTTCATTCTGCAGTTAAAAAATTTTGCCGCTTTAGCAAGACCGATTTCATCCGTTCCGTACCACCATGTGCTGCCGGCTTTTTTAGCTATAAACTTTTCACTTTCAAACCTGCCGAGCATTACAAGAGCGTACTTAAGCGCAAAAGGTCCGCACTGGTATTTATATGGTTGTGGATAGAAACTCATTCTGCTTCAAGTTTTAAAACACAAATTTACTTATTGTTGAGGATTAAATCATCAAATAGATTTCAAAAAATAATTCCCCGTGGGGGCAGGACAGTGCCCTGCCAACAAACTGGTAAGCTCACTAAGCGGCAAGGTCGTCGCCCGGTAAAAACTTTACATCTTCCAAAATAATGATATCGATTAGATAACAACGATTAAGCTCATAATCTTATTCACAATATATTTATTTTCCGATCTTTTTAAATTCTAACTGATTACTTAACTTTATAATATGAAAAACAAAAAATTAAAGGTAGCAATAGTTTACAACGAATCAGCACCGGAGCTTTATCAAAAATCTGCGGAAGAGGAAAACACAACAGGCAATTTCGTGCCTTATTTTGAAGTTGAAGAACTCACACCTATGGAGGAGTTTGAATATATCGGTAAAAAGCTGCGCAGGGTTGGCTTCAATACCTATACATTGAACATCAAGGATGATCTTCAATCTATGCTGAATGATTTTGAAAAGAACAAACCCGATGTAATTTTTAATTTTGTCGAGTTGTACAAAGATGAACCGCAGTTCGAGATGAATATTGTAGGGCTATATGAATTAATTGGAATTCCCTATACCGGTGCATCGGCAATGGCGCTTGCAAATTGTC
Organism: bacterium BMS3Abin03; assembly: GCA_002898075.1. GTDB lineage: Bacteria > Bacteroidota > Ignavibacteria > Ignavibacteriales > Ignavibacteriaceae > BMS3ABIN03. The sequence goes on along the minus strand of BDSV01000169.1, from coordinate 14,133 downwards.
AGAGTAAAATTTTCGTAAAACGGCTTCTTCGTTCTAAAGGAATTCAAACTCCTGAATTTTTCATTGTTGAAGAACCGAAAAAAAGCTATCATCACAATCTAATCTTTCCATTAATGGTAAAACCCGCACTGGAAGATGCAAGTGTTGGGATCGAGAACGAATCGATTGTTACGGATAACAAGCAGTTAAAGGAAAGAATAGAATACATACTCAAGTACTTCTATCAGCCCGCACTGGTTGAAGAATTTATCGACGGCAGGGAATTAAATGTTGCAGTGTTAGGTGATAAAAAACCGAGAGTGCTTCCTATCAGTGAAATAGATTTTACGAAAATGCCTGATAATTTGTACAATATTGTTAGTTACCAGGCAAAATGGGATCCTCACCACGAGTCGTATCATAAAACTATTCCCAAATGCCCTGCTAAGTTATCTAAAAAAGTTGAAGCCAAAGCTAAAGAAATTGCTCTTTCTGCATTCAAAATTATGAGCTGCAGGGATTACGCAAGAATTGATATGCGTCTTACAAAGGATGATCAACTTTATGTGCTGGAAGTAAATCCTAATCCCGATTTAACCGACGGTGCAGGATTTATGCGTTCTGCGGGTGCCGCGGGTTACAGTTATGCACAAGCACTGAAAAAGATTACTTTACTTGCGTGGGAGAGACGCGTCAACGGAAGGTAAGACGTTAATTGGAAGTAAGGTACTTAATTATCTCAATTATTTCAGTAAGATTTTGTGCTTCGAAATCCGGTTTGATTTTTACTTTGCTGCTTAACGGGTATTTCGTTTTGCCGGTGTAGATTAAAATTCCGGTACCGCCAATTTTCTGTGCTGCGTTTACATCGCTTTCGATATCATCTCCAACCATTATAAATTTTGAATCTTTGGGAACATTTAACAATTCTAATGCAGATTGAAAATATATCGGGGATGGTTTCCCGATAAGAACTGCTTCTTTATTTGCGCCGTATTCAATTGCCTTTATAAATGAACCTGCATCGAGCGAAAGATTTTCGCCGCCGGGATACCAAAACCGGTTTTTATGCATTGCAATAATTTCGGCGCCGTTATAAACTTTCTGAAATATCTCATTCATCAAATTGTAATTCCAGTTTTCGCCGTTATCACCGATTACAACAGCTTCGGGATTCTCGTCAACAATAAATTCGGCAAATAGTTTTTTTATTTTATCAATACAATAAACCGATACTTTTTTGTAATGCGCTTTAACGTAATGCAAAGTTGCATCAGTTGCAGTCATTGCGGGTACTTCGTAAGGCAAATTATTATCAATCAAAAATTGAGTAATCTCTTTACCTGTACGTAATGTTGAATTGCTGATTATGAATGCTGGAACTTTATTTGCAATTAGAAAGCGAAGAAAATTACCAGCATCCGGCGCTGGTGTATCACCTAATTTTATTACCCCATCAAAATCAATAAGAATAGGAAGTTCATTCATTTTATGTAAATTAAAAAGGCAGCTTGAAGCCGCCTTTAAAAATTAAATTTTTACTTTAACAAGCTGTGGGTACTTTGCTTTCACTAATTCAAACGATCCAAACATTAAAGCGACGAAAAACAAATTACTTAACAAAGTGTAATGAAAAAACGGGATGGCTGCAATGTAACTTGCGGTTAAACCTGTTAAATCTTTTGCGTAATATAAACCCGTTGCCCATACTGCAAAATTGGTGATGATGAAAAAAAGTACCGATGCAGAAACCGATGCGAGGAATATGTTCGATATTTTTTTCTGTTTGATCATTACCATTCCCAAAACAACAATCAGTGCAAAACTTAAATATACTGCCCACATTGTTGAATGGAATCCCAACAGCAGATCGGTTAAAAACATGGCTAATAACGGTATGGCAAACGCAGCCCATTTCTTTGAAAAGTAAGCTCCTCCGAACAGCGCCATTGCTGCAATAGGTGCAAAGTTTGGCGGATGCGGAAGCAATCTTACAAACGCTGCAAGAAAAACCATTCCCGTAATTACAAGAAATTTTGGCGTGATCGATTTTGAGTTCATAACATCACCTCTTAAATGTATTTAATAAAATTAAATTTCAAACTATGATATTTTAACATTGCAAATTACAAAATAGTGATAATTAAAAAAGTTATCAAAAAATGCCATCATTTATAAATTAACTTTTACTCCTGCGTAACCGGATAGGCCCGGAGTAGCATATCCCAGAACATCTTCGTAATCTTTATTAAACAGGTTATCGACTCTCCCGGTAACAGTTAACCATGGGGTCACGTCGAATTGTGCCGCGAGATTTACAATTGTGTAATCGGGCAATACTACTCTTGCCGCGGGGAAAGTTGAAAAATTCTTATCATCTCTTTTCCCTACATAAATCAGCTCCATACTTATGCTGCCTTTATTAAGAAACCTGTAAGTTGTTAGAAATCCTATCTTGTGTTTCGGTCTTCTCAGCAGGGGCATATTTTTATCAGGGGAATTTTTACTTTCATCTTTGGTTTCCGTAAATGTGTAATTTGTTTTTATAGTTAAGTTATTCATTAAATGAGCTGTAATGTAAAACTCAATTCCTTTACTTGTTGCCTCGTCAATATTTATCGCTTTAAAATTTTCATCAAGATCGATTAAATCCGTAAAATTATTGCTGAAGTACGTTATACCGAGTGATACACCCTGTGAGAAGAAGAACTGTTCAATCCCCGCATCCCAGCCAAAGCTTTTTTCGGGGTCGAGATTTTCATTTCCGAAGAAAGGATCGTACAAATAAAAAATCGAGGGTGCCTTAAACCCGGTTCCGATAGTTGCTTTTATCTTTGTTCCTGTCTGCCAGAAAATGTACGCCGGTGCAATTCTGTAAGTAAAGGCGGAGCCGAATTTTTCATTGTTATCAAACCTTACGCCCGCAGTTGCAAAAAAACTGTTTCCTAATTGTACCTGGTCTTCCAGGTAAAGCCCGAAAATACTTACACTGTTTTTGGGTATGTTGCTTTCAAACGGACCGAAGGATGATACGAATAAAAAACTTGATGCAGACTGATCGATTTCGCCGTCAAATCCAAAGACGATTTTGTTTTCCCCTGAGACATTAAAATTATTCAGCCAATCGAATTGAATTCTGCGTCCGTCGTATAAACTTCTCGATGAAGCAGGATTATTAAACGTTGAATCGTATTTGTACTTTCTTAAATTTTTATAATATGAAATCCCGATTTTCTGATCCCACAATCCATCAAATAATTTGAACCCGCCTTCTGCACGGGTAATAACTTCTTCCTGCTTATATTTATAAGTCGGGTCGTCGCCAAACCTACCACCATGCTGATCGTAATTAGCTTTAGTATTGATATATCTCACAAAAAAATTGATGTAGCTGTTTTCATCAAAATCAAATCCAAAGCGTGATGAAAAATTATTTCCGTCATAACCATCGCGTTCGGTATTACCATATTTTTCTCCTGCTGCAGAAAACCCGTCTGATTTTGTTTTGCTCAATGATAAAGTATAGTTGAATTTATTTATACTTCCCGAAATACCGAAAGCTCCCTTGAATGAGTTATAAGAACCTCCTTCAGTAAAAAGATTTATTAAAGGTTTTCCGGTTCCCTTTTTAGTGATGATATTCACCACGCCCGATAATGCGTCGGAGCCGTAAAGAATGCTTTGCGGACCGCGGAGTATTTCTATCCGGGCAATCTGATCTACCGGTAGATTTGCAAAATCGTAAACATTCGACGGGTCGCTTGTTAAATTCATTTTAACACCGTCAATCAGTACTAACGTGCTGCCGGTATTCCCGCCCCTTATACTAATGTTTGATAAAGAACCGGCTGGACCCTGGGTTGTATAAGTTATTCCCGGTTCAGTTTTTAGTAATTCAAACAGATTAATTTTATTCCTGTTTACAATTTCTGACGAATCAATAATTGTAATAGAATTTGCAAGCTCCAAAGTGTTCGAGTTTGTTTTAGTTGCGGTTATAACTATATCGGTAAGCTTGTAAACTCCTGCCGTATCTGTCTTCTGTACGATTTTTTCCTGTGCAAGTTGAAGGGGTGAAATAAACAGCACAAGAAGAGTCATTAAAAATAATTTAAAAATATCCATTGAAGTTACTCCTAAAAAAGTGATGTATAGTAACTTCGCCGGTGCAATGGTTTGATAAAACGAAATGAATAATTGAACAGATCGTTAACCATACCTCGACCGCGAAGGTTGATTAATTAGTTCCTACGGCAGGTCTCCTGGCTTCGATCAGTAGGCAAAAAGCAGTATGCAGTAAACAAACTTTTAACTACCGATCATCACAGTTGCGCGACAGCGCCGGAATTTCACCGGACTTCCCTATACTTCCCGTTATCCCGCTTCAGCGGGACCGGGACACCGTAAAAAACAAAAAGAACTATGGTAATTTATTCGCACAATATTTAATATCAAAATTTGTGGTGTTATTTAATCAACTTCCCTGTTTTATTAATCTAATTAAAGTTATTTTTACGGCAGATAATTTATTTTGCGAGAGAAAGGGGAAAGATGGAAAAAAAACCGCTGAAAATTTATTCTTCGATCATTATCGATTCTTTTGTAAATCGTTGGTGATAAACCGCACAAATTTTAAATACCTAATCTGTACAAAGACAAATCAATTTCATTTCCCAATCTATATCAATTACACTAAAACAATAATTTTATGGAGGAGTGTTCATGAAATATTTTATACAATCTATTACGGTTTTAGATTTCCACCTTTCTTTTAGAGTTGGCAGGACAATTGTCCCGCCCCACGGTAAAAAGATGGATATGTTTTATTTGTTGGAGAACGGCTTTCTATTTTTCAAATGGCTTACATTCAAAAAATTGATTTTATAAACGTTATTTGATAAGTTTAAATCATTAATAATTGTTATTGTTTTTTAACAAGAAGTAAATTTAATGCAATCCTGTTTAACAATTCTTTGCACTTTAAATATCACATCAAGTCTGAATCAGATTAATAATTTATCAGTTTTAACAAGGAGAGTTTATGGGCTGGTTATGGACATTTACTAACTCTTCAATAGGTAAAAAATTCGTTATGGCTGTTACGGGATTACTTGTAATCCTGTTCCTGCTCATTCATCTTGCGGGTAATTTAACATTATATTGGGGTGAAGGGGCTTTTAACGGATATGTATCTGTACTGGATATATTTAAACCTATTATAAGAATAATTGAAGTTATACTCACACTTATTTTTATCTTCCATATTTATGACGGTATTAGGTTGTGGTATGAAAATAAAAAAGCAAAATCAATAAGGTATAAAATAAATGCATCATCCGAGAACAGCACATTTTCATCCCGCTGGATGATTTGGACGGGTGGAATTATTTTTATTTTTCTTGTAATGCATTTATCGACCTTTTGGTATGCTTTTAACTTTTCCGGTAAAACAGAAGTTGACGGCATTGAGCAATATTATAATATTGTAACAACTTGGTTTCAAAGCCCTGTTTATGCCGTTTCTTATATAATAGCGATGATATTTTTAGGGTTCCATTTAAATCATGCTTTTCAGAGTTTCTTCCAGACTTTCGGATGGAATCATAAAAAATATACTCCTTTCATAAAGAAGTTCGGAACTTTCTTTGCAATTGTAATGGCTGTTGGTTTTGCCTCAATTCCAATTTACTTTTTTATATCTTCGTTGGGAGGTAAGTAATGATAAAATTAGATTCAAAAGTTCCCGAAGGAATCCTTGCCGAAAAATGGACGAATCATAAGTTTGAAATGAAGCTGGTAAACCCGGCTAACAAAAGAAAGTATGATATTATAATAGTTGGAACAGGTCTGGCAGGCGCATCGGCTGCGGCAGCGCTGGGTGAGTTAGGTTACAAAGTAAAAGTATTTACTTTTCACGATTCGAGCCGCAGGGCGCATTCAATTGCTGCACAGGGCGGTATAAATGCCGCAAAGAATTATACAAACGATGCCGACTCGGTTTTCCGTTTGTTTTACGATACAATTAAAGGGGGCGACTTCCGTTCGCGCGAAGCCAACACTTACCGCCTTGCAGAAGTAAGCAACAATATTATTGATCAATGTGTTGCACAGGGAGTTCCATTTGCAAGAGAATACGGCGGTATGCTTTCTAACCGTTCTTTCGGCGGTGCGCAGGTTTCCAGAACTTTTTACGCGCGCGGCGAAACCGGTCAGCAGTTGTTGCTCGGTGCATACAGTTCTTTGAACCGGCAGGTTAAGCTTGGAAATGTAGAGATCTTTCCCAGGCGGGAAATGTTAGATGTTGTTTTGGTTAACGGTCGTGCGCAGGGAATTATAATAAGAAACTTAGTTAACGGTAAATTGGAGCGGTACTCGGCACATGCAGTGCTTTTGGCAACAGGCGGGTATTCAAATGTTTACTTCCTTTCTACTAATGCAATGAATTCCAATGCAACTGCCAGTTGGCGTGCACACAAACGCGGTGCTGCTTTTGCTAATCCATGTTACACACAAATTCATCCAACCTGTCTTCCTGTTCACGGCGAAGGTCAATCGAAGCTGGTATTGATGAGTGAAAGCTTGAGGAATGACGGAAGAATATGGGTTCCGAAAAAAGCAGGTGATACGAGGCCTCCGAATGAAATTCCCGAAGATGAAAGAGATTATTTTCTCGAAAGAAAATATCCCGCATTCGGAAATCTTGTTCCGCGTGATGTTGCTTCCCGAAATGCAAAATATGTTTGCGACGAGGGACGCGGTGTCGGCGGTGGAAGAGCAGTTTATCTCGATTTAAGCGATGCTTTCAAACGAATAGGGAAAGACGGTGTTAAAGATAAATATGGTAACCTCTTCGAAATATATGAGAATATTACCGGCGTGGACCCCTACGAAAATCCGATGCTTATTTATCCTGCTCCTCATTATACAATGGGCGGGCTTTGGGTCGATTACCATTTGATGAGCAATATACACGGGTTGTTTGTTCTCGGTGAAGCTAACTTCTCAGATCATGGGGCTAACAGGCTCGGTGCGAGTGCCATGATGCAGGGATTGGCAGATGGTTATTTTGTTATTCCTTATACAATCGGCAATTACATTTCAACCGAGAAACCTGAAAAGGTTGATACGGATGGTTCTGAATTTATAGATGCGGAAAAGAATGTTGATGATACTATTAAAAAATTATTATCGCTTAACGGTAAACATACTGTAGATGAAATCCACAGACGCCTCGGGCATATTTTAATCGATAAAGTTGGAATGTCGCGCAATGAAAAAGGACTGAATGAAGCCATCAAAGAAATTAGAGAATTAAGAAGTGAATTTTGGACAGATACAAAGTTAGTAGGCAAAGCCGAAGATTTGAATCTTACCCTTGAAAGGGCAGGAAGAGTTGCAGATTTCCTTGAACTCGGTGAGTTAATGGCTGTCGATGCGTTGAACAGAAATGAATCTTGCGGTGGTCATTTCAGGGAGGAATATGAAACTCCCGAAGGTGAAGCTTTGCGTAACGATGAAGAATATGCTTATGTGGCTGCCTGGGAGTTTGAAGAAGTTGGTAAATGGCAGCTTAATAAAGAACCTCTAAAATTTGAAAATGTAAAATTATCTGCGAGGAGTTACAAATAATGAGTAACGAAAATTTGAGTTTAACATTGCATATCTGGCGGCAGGAATCCTCGAAATCTGTTGGGAGTTTTGAAGAATTCAAAGTCTCCGTTTCACCCGATGCATCTATTCTTGAAATGCTGGATGAAATAAACAACGGCTTGGAAAAAGAAGGCAAAATTCCAATTGCATTTGAGAGCGATTGCAGAGAAGGCATTTGCGGCACTTGCGGGCTGGTGGTTAACGGGCACCCGCACGGACCTTTACCCAAGACTGCCACTTGTCAATTACATATGCGTAATTTTAAAAACGGCGATACAATCTACATCGAGCCGATGCGGGCTAAACCTTTCCCTGTTATTAAAGACTTAATTATTGACCGTTCCGCATTTGATAAAATTCAGCAAGCCGGCGCTTTTATATCATTTAACACAGGAAGCGCTCCCGATGCAAATGTAATCCTTATTTCGAAAGAAACTGCAGATGCTTCGTTAGATGCTGCCGAATGTATCGGATGCGGCGCTTGTGTTGCTGCCTGTAAAAATGCTTCTGCAATGCTGTTTGTAGGCGCAAAGGTTTCGCAGTTTTCTCTTCTGCCGCAGGGGCAGCCGGAAAGGTACAAACGTGTTCAGGAGATGGTTGCTGTAATGGATGAAGCAGGATTCGGAAGCTGTACAAACACTTATGCCTGCGAAGCCGAATGCCCTAAAGGAATTTCGGTTACAAATATTGCAAGAATGAACAGGGATTTTATTAAAGCTAAGTTTATATCCAAAGAAGTGGAAGTATAATAAGTGATACAAAGACATCTTCATTATTTTGAACGAAGCGAAGAATTTCAAGCCCGGTTATAACTTAGCCGGGTTTTTTTATCTCTTCACGAAAAGAAATAGGTTTAAGGAGCAACTTTTTTGAGTAAACATCTAATTAGGAAAGCGTAAATCCCATTTTTTACATCTTGCTATATACTTAATACGGTTTAATGCAAATGTCATTAGTCTTGCGATATATTTAAAAATAAACCATATTGTATATATGCAAAACAATTTATTAAATATAAAAAATAAACTCAGAACCGAACTTCCAAAGCTAAAGAAAGAGTTCAACGTAAAAACTATTGAGGTTTTTGGCTCCTACATAAAAAATAAGCAAACAAAAAAAAGCGATATAGATTTACTTATCACATTTACCATTACACCAGGTTTGTTGAAATTTATTGCTTTAGAGAACTACCTTTCAGATTTGCTGCAGATAAAAGTTGACCTAATTATGAAGAATTCAATCAAGCAAAGATTAAGAAAAAACATTCTTAGCGAGACTGTAAAAATATGAAAGACTTCATAGAAGAAATTCGGGAAGTGTTTAAAGATGAATATGGAATTATCTATCGGGTTGAATCTAAAAATATATTTGTTCTCTCAATCAGAAATTTTAAACAATTATTGCCGAGTAAGGATTTAAAGTAATTGTGTTACTGCTGCTAGTAACCACTCCCGTAGGTCACTAATTTAATGATTAAAGACAATTGCCTTTTCAAAGGTCTCAAGTTGACCGGTAGTTTTGGTAAACCGTTAAGACGGTTAAATTTGTAAGAGCTTATTCTATTATCACCGGGATTAATACCGGTGTTAATGAAACGAAAGCCCTAATTATTAATTGTTTTAACAGTTTCAAATTTTTCGGCGGTCGACTTGAACAATTAATTAATTGAAATTTTTGAAAGGAGAAAGAGAAATGATCTTCCTTATTTACTACGGTATTGGCTGGATAGTTGGGCTGATTGCAGTGTTCGTAACTGGCTCGGTGAAAGATGTTTCGAGCGCTGCATACATACTTCTGTTATGGCATCTCACCGTTACCGTTGGGTTAACTGGAATCCTGGGCGGGTATGGGCACTTGTTCATGGGGGACCGGGTTGCGCGTAGCATTGGATGGCGTGAAGGAACTCTATTTCAGGTTGAACTAGGATACTGCTGTTTGGGTATGGGTCTGCTCGGAGTAATGTGCTTCTGGTTTAGAGATAACTTTTGGCTTGCTACGATTGTCTTTACGACAGTTTTTCTCATAGGTGCAGCAATAGTTCACATCAAAGAAATGCTTCAGAAAGGAAATTTCAATCCCGGTAATGCAATAACGACGATACCTGATTTTCTGATTCCCATTACCCTTTTCGTGCTATGGTTCTTAGCAAAATAATAAGGTAGTCAATTTCGGGAAACTCAGAAAGCTATTCACCGGAGGTACGGCGTGCCTAACGTTATAAAGGATTCATCCTGAAGCCAACCCGCGCCAGGCAACTGTTTCGGTAGATAATCCGATGTGGAGTCAAGCTGTAAAGCAGTCCCGATAAAAAAACATCGGGATAGTATTTTATTTTGTATTTCAATTAAAATTATTATAGTCGGCCTTTTCCTTTGATATTGTTTGGGTTGATCCTGTATATTTCTTTTTGTTTTTTTTGATTAAGAAAATATTCTCTTTCATCCGTTTATAATTTCTCTTTTTGGTCGGATGGAACTCGCATTATAATCATTCCTTTGTGTGTAAATATTTTTTCATGCTCGTTTCATACGGTTGATTATTTGTTGTGTACATTGTATAGTTCCGATTCGTTAATATCATCGGAAATATATAACTTGTAGCCATAGAGAGCGATGTTTTTTGAAAGCCGGCGTTGTTCAAAATTTCTACCGTCTTGCACCAGCTCAGCGGAGTGATAGCATAAGTAATTAGTTCAACCCGCAACTTAAGGCGACAGCGTATTCGCGCGGGGCATCTTTATAATTATTGGCTTTGTTCTTCCATATAATATTGCTTGTGTAAAGTAGTTTTATTAGATAAATTTTTAATAATAATTTGCAATTTTTTTAGCGGTATTCTTATTCCGGGGCGCTGCTTATCGGACAGCACGTTGGGTGCTGCAAATGATAAACAAGTATCTGAATAAAATAATTATAATTTAAGTTAACGGAATGATTGCTGAATTTGCTCAATTACACTTTTTTCAATGTTAAAACTTCGAAAAGGGAGGTTCGTATGGAAAAGATAATTTGGGATGAAAGCTTCAGTGTTGGTATTCAGGAAATAGATGAACAACACAAAGAACTAGTTAGGATGATAAATAAACTGATTGGAAGGGAGGACATAAGTGTCGATTCGGAAACGATTTCGGACATATTAAATGAAATGACTCAATACGCCGGTTATCACTTTCAAACCGAAGAACAATATATGATTGAATATGACTATCCGGATTATTTATCGCACAAAAAACAACATACGGAATTCAAGAAAAAAACAGTTGCTTTTTGTCTGGATACTATGTCATATAAAGAAACTATTCCTAAGGAAATACTTACATATTTAAAAACCTGGCTGGTACATCATATACTTAAAGTAGATATGAAGTATAAATCATTCTTTAAAGAAAAAGGACTACGGTAATTATCTTTATATGGAATTTATAGTTTGTGATTAAAAATTTGTTTGAAAGATTAAATTAATATGTTCGGTTCATCTTAGTATACCTTTTACAAATTGGTTTTCGGATTTTGGTTTTATTATAAACTCACTTTTATCCTCTTAAAAAGAGATGAGTTTATTGTGAAATTCGAAAACCAATTAAAATAGTGCATATATGTCTTACACATTATATCGGCAGGAAGACATAAATATTTATACAACAGCCCGTATTAATTTAATAAAGATTATGCTTTAAGACGCTATCTCTTTTTTCTACTTGCAAAAAGCGTTCTATGTTCAAAATAATATCTTTGTTTTTAGAGATTTTTTATCTGTTTATAATTTCTTGTTTCGGTTATATAGAACTCGTATTATAATCATTCTTTTGTGTGTAAATACTTTTCATGCTCGTTTTATATTATTAGAATACAGCGGGTTGACTTATATTTCGTTGTACTACTTACAATCGAATTTAATAAAGTTGAAGATATATTAGTTCGCAATTACTCGTCGGATTTTGAAACTTTAAATATCAAATAACAAAAGGGAGAAAAAATGAAGAAACAATTACTTTTCCTTACAATGATAAGCTTCCTGTGTGTTGCCAGCACCCCGGCGCAACCTGTTGAAGAATGGGTCGCCCGGTACAATGGTCCTTCCAATAGCAATGATTTAGCAGCGGCTATCGCTTTAGACAGTTCCGGTAACATCTATGTTACGGGTAGAAGTTTGTATCAGGGCGCATCGTATGATATTGTTACCATCAAGTATTCACCCAACGGCGATTCGCTTTGGTCAGCACACTATAGCGGCTCGACAAACCAGGACGACGCGGCAGTCGATATTTATGTGGATGATAGTTCTTACGTTTATGTGACAGGTTACTGCGATACCGGCATTTCGGGTGGCGATTGGATTACCATCAAGTACAAACCTGACGGTACCGAGGCGTGGAACCGGGTTTATTCCGATGGCATCGGCTCAGCCATTGTGCTAGACAGCAAGGGTAACGTGATTGTTACCGGCTACAGCGGAAGCCCTTCCGATATTACTACCATAAAATATAGTCCGGATGGCGATTCACTCTGGGTCAAGTTCTATGACGGACCGCTCAACGGAAACGACTATGGACATGACTTAACTGTCGATAAAGATAACAACATTTACGTTACCGGCGATGTTGCAGCCAACCCCGGCTCGTTTGTATATGCCGACTACGCAACCATCAAGTATAACCCGGATGGCGATTTGCTCTGGGAAGCATCCTATGACCCTTTTGGACTATGGGCAGACACTCCTATTAAAATTCTACTTGATATTTCAGGTGCCGTTTATGTATTTGGCAGCAGCTCATCTACTGAAATGAACGCCGATCTTGCCCTCGTTAAGTATGATTCCTCCAACGGGGCGCAAATCTGGGATGCACGTTATGACGCAACGGGCAGTACCGACCTGGCGACGGGAATGGCTTTGGATCCCTTTGGGAATATTATTGTAACCGGCGGCAGCATGATAAACGGTGTTCCGGGGCATTACAATTACGTTACCATCAAGTACGATTCCAGCGGCAATCAGAACTGGATGACCCAATACAACGGTCCTGCGAATAAATGGGATTGGCCTTATGGAGGAGTGGCGGTTGATAGTGAAGGGAACAGCTATGTCGGCGGACGCAGTCAGGGGCTTGGAGACGATTATGATTTTGCTACAGTTGCTTATGATTCCGGTGGAACCCAATTATGGGTAATGCGATATGACGGTCCGGCAAATGATGAGGATTATGGCGACGGTGGTGTAGTAGTTGATAACAACGGCAATGTATATGTAACCGGTACTAGCAAAGGGATAGGTACATCTGCCGATTATTGCACGATAAAATATGGTTATTTGGTGGATGTTGATGATGAGTTTTCTAACATTCCAACCGGGTTTGCGCTTGAACAAAACTATCCTAATCCTTTTAACCCATCTACAAGTATTCGGTATGCAATAAGCAGCAGGCAATTTCTTACACTTAGGATTTATGATATTTTAGGAAACGAAGTTGTAACACTTGTAAACGAAGTAAAAGACCCCGGATATTATGAAGTTAACTTCAACGCATCAAACCTCGCGACGGGTATATATTTTTACCGGCTTGTTGCGGGAAGCTTTGTTAGCACACATAAAATGCTGCTTTTGAAATAAGAAGAGCAAAAGTGCCAGTCACCTTTACAGAGAGAAACTACCTGTAGGTGACTGGCACTTGATTCTCGAAGGTGACTGGCACTTACACAGCCAGGATACGTAACGTAGGATAATTATCCTGCGTATCCCATTAAAACATATTACTACTATATTTTGGTTTTTTACACTTTGCCTTTTTGTTGGCAGGACACTGTCCCGCCCTACGGTATGTTAATCGGTGTTCGCAAATCAAATTTTACTGATATATGGCACTTACCTTTACAGCAAGAAACTGCCTTTAGGTGACTGGCACTTGATTATTCTTGACTCCACCTATATTATTCCTTAAGTTTTAACGAAAATTATTATTAAAGATATTTTAGAGGGAAATTATGAAATATCTATACTTCATTTGGTTAATATTATTTCTCCACACCGGAAACATAGCCGCACAGCAGGTTGATACAACAAGAGAATTTATTAATTACAGAAGAACTGATATCAACTCCCAACCGCCAACCTCCCACTACCAACAACCCAAAGAACAGGTATTTCCACTTGGCTACGGAACAAACCACTTGGGAAAAGTTACAACAGGCACAGGCGTATGGACAGAGCTAAACCCAAAAGTACCAAGGGTTAGTTACTTTGGAATAAATTTTATAAATCCCGATACCGGCTGGGCTTGCGGAGGAAGCGGTGCAATAATAAAAACAACAAACGGGGGAGATGATTGGAGTATTGCCGAAACCCCGGTAAACAGCCTTTTGTTTAAAATACATTCTTACAACGGGCAGGTGGTTATAGCAGCAGGATTTGAAAATACAATTCTACGCTCGAGTGATGGAGGAGAAACATTTGAACAGATATCAAGCGGTTTGAGCAGTGACACAAAATTTTGGGGGGTACAGATGTTGA
>BDSV01000168.1 GCA_002898075.1 bacterium BMS3Abin03 | reverse complement strand
TTGAAAAAGGGAATCTAAAACTTCAATTATGCAGCAGATTCCCACTTTCGTGGGAATGACAGTTCCCTATGTATAACTTTTGAAATAACCTTTTAATCTGGATAAATTAAGAAATAAAATTACATTTTTAATAAAAGTTGAAAGACAAACAACTCTTAAATATTATAAATAAGATTAGAGAAAACAGCTATTCAAAAAATGATTTGAATTCTCTGGCAAATTACTGCATTAGTTTATCCGTACATTATTTGAATAGAAAACATACATCATTCTTTAGCTCTTCCAATAACCAATTAGAAAAAATAATGGATGTTGCTGTGGATGCAGTTGCGCCGTTGTTCATTCCTTCGAATGATAAAAATGCTTTGCTCAGCATTCAAAGCTCGTTGTTAAAATGGAATAAACCTATTAATGACGAAGCCGATGCCGACTTTTTTATCAACCGGATTGTGTGGAACCGCACCGAGCAAACAATCATTTCAATCCATAAACAGAACGATCCATTCTTTACTAAAATTTATAAAACTTTATCTACCTGCATAAGTGAAAACAATTTTAGAAAAATATCTTTTCTCGGAACCAACTATATTGTGTGTGATTCAGTTGTGAGATTAACTGGCAAATTAATTCAAAAGGAAAAATTCGATGGACTACCCGATTCACTCTTTTTCAAGAAACAGAATGTGCTTATTACCGGGTTGCTGGATTATATAGAACATAGTGAAAACTGTTTTCCTGCAATACCGTTTAATCTTTTGGTAAAGAGAATAAAATCTATCAGCTTTCGGGATTTTAATGAATCAATAGTCGATGAGAGACCCGAATTAGATTTCATTCTAAGCTTAAAACCGTCAGTCACTAAAAGTTTTGAACAAGTTAAAAATAAACTTGAAAAATATTACTCTCAAAATAAATTTTCTTATGGTGAATATAGATGTTTACTTAATGCTTTTCAGAATATTTCAAACGATTTAATGAACGGCGGAAATATTGATAGTCTTTATCAGTATTTATCTTTAGAAGTTTCCGGTTTAACACAAAAACTATTTTATGATAAATATCATCGTACGATGAGTTATGTGTACAATATATTTCGTTCTCACATAATTAAGCAGTTGGAGAATTAATTGTTAAGAGAAGATTTTTTATACTACTATGTTTATGATACAATAAAAAATTAGGAAATCAGATGTTTATTGATGAGCAGGACATATTTAATTATGTAAAATATCCTGATAAATTATCGCAGGAGAAAAAAGAATATATTAAAGAACATCCGGATTTATTTCAAAGCAAATTAGAATTCCTGAATGGTGCGCCGGAATTCGATAATGATGATTTACAGGCAGATGTGAAATTGAAATTGCATTTTAAGTTATTAAGAAAAAATCCGAAGCAATCCGTTCGTTTGGATAAGCTTGCCTCTCCCACGATGAAGAAAAATCATATTAGAAATTTAGCGGCGGATAGCGCATCAACCGGTAATCTTTCAAAAACAATTTCTTTAATTGATGAATCTGATTCGTACATGATAAAAGTATTATTAAATAAGGACAAAACAACAATTTATGTTTTTTCAACGGATAATAAAGAGTTGAAAAACTTCTCAATATTTATTAAACCTTCAGGTGAAGTCCATCATTTACTTTCCAATAAAACCCCGCTAATTATAGATAAAAGTTTGGTTGTTGAAAGCATCGAAATTTTTCAATTTTAATCTTTTTTATTTTCAATTATTTGTGTTAATGTTTTAAATGTATTAATTCACTGGTATGAATGTCACGGAATAGGAAGAAAAGAATTTAAAATTAAAAAATATGTTTGAAGAATTATGAAATCAAAGAAAAACAATATCTTTGTCGTATGTGTAAATAATTCTGAATACCCGGCTTCTCTTGAAAGGTACAAAATTTATCGTGTATCAGAAGAAAATAATAACAAATATGAAAATGAGTTGCACATAATTGATGAAAGCGGAGAATCTTATATTTATCCTTCCGAATGGTTCATTCCTATTAAGCTGCCTTCGCAATTAGAGAGAAAAATTATATCTGCACGTTAGTAGGATAATTGCATTACAGCCCGTTACGGAACATTCCGTGACGGCTGATACTGAATAAAGAAGATGATATTTTTCTAAAGATGTCATTTATAAAAATGTTCTTTTTTCATCTGCCCGGTTACAAAGCAGGCGTTTCGTGCTACAATTTTTATAAGTCGTTTTAATTTTGGAAATTTCCGAGTAGTATAATTTTCAAATTTAATATGAACACTAAAGCAAAACATTACATCGAAAAACTTCAGCTTAAACTGCATCCCGAGGGCGGCTGGTTCAGGGAAGTTTACAGGGCTGATGAAACAATATCATCTGATCATCTGCCAAAAAGATATGGCTCCGCCCGTTGTTTTTCCACATCAATTTATTTTTTATTAGAGGGCGTACAGTTTTCTTCTTTCCACAAATTGAAATCAGATGAACAATGGCATTTTTATGATGGCTCACCTGTAATTATTTACTCAATAAATGAAACAGGGATACTCGAAACAATTAAATTAGGAAACAACTTAGCTGATGGCGAAATGTTTCAAACTGTGATAAAAAGGAATACCTGGTTTGCCGCCGAAATTGCAGATAAAAATTCTTTTGCGTTGATCGGCTGCACTGTCGCGCCCGGTTTTGAGTTTGATGATTTTGAACTTGCGAAGAGGAATGAATTACTGAAATTATACCCGAAGTTTAAGCATATTATCTCTAAGCTAACAAAAACCTGAGTTCAACGCTTTGTTCTTTCAAACTGTTGCAGCTTTATTAAAATATAGGGATGGATCTAAATCTCAAAAAGAAGATATTCGATTATCGAATGTAAACAGATAAAAGCTAAAAATTACACTTACTTTGATACGAAATCATTCTATTTTTACCCCTAAACTATTACAAGAATATAGAAGATTATCAATGACAATGTTACAAATTCATAGAGATTTTATACCTTCAATTTCACATATACATTAAATTTAACCTTGAAATAATTGCAGCAGAATGAATGAACGTAGCCATATTTAATAAAATCTTATACCGGTATTTAATTCTGTATTTAACCAATATGTTATTAGTGAAGAAAAATTACCTTAATTGATATATCCGAATCCTTTAATTTTAACCCGTAAATTAAATTTTTATGTGGTACATTTGTTGAAAAAGTAACTTAAAATGTCTAACTTTTTTGTCTCCAAAAATAAAAAAAAGGAACTGCTATAGATAAATTTATACCATTTTAAATTCGAGTAATATGAAATATTTCCTTTAGGGAAGTCTATCAGAAACATCAAAGCAAATCTTAAGTGGAAGATAACCCGTAGTGTTGTTGTTTTTACAACAATCGTTTTATTTACGGGAATCAATTTTGGCTTTATAAATGTACATCTATCCGTCCCGGATAATTCCGCAACGGGTGATAGATTTACATCCGGTAACCCGGTTGATAATAATACAACGGAGGGTTTAGTATCCAAGGGGGTAAAGGGGCTTGATAATCTCAGCAACTCAAATCTCTCATTATTTACTTCAAAACATTTTGTTTTTCCGCCCGATTCTGGAAACGATAAACAGAATAATGATTCTACGCTTTCTGCTTCCGATTCAACTTTTATTTCCGATTCAACTATCGTTGCAGATTCAATGCTTGCGGCAGATACAGTTAAAGTAGATTGGATGGCAGTTGATTCTACAAACAGGTTAAAATATTTTCACTATCATCGCAAAGATGTTCCTTATGTTGAATTGGTGGAAAAGAAACATTCGAAATTCTTTGTCGAACCTTCTGCAACATTCCGCCAGAGATCAATTAAAATCGATTCGACAGGGAAGTTTGTTGAAGTTAGAGAAAAGATTGCCGGGCAGGAAACAAAAGTTTTACAGCGCTATACATTGGAAGATTATATCAACCTTAAGCTTGCTTTAAGGGAAAGAAAAAACTGGGAAGAGTTGGGTCATAAATATAATCTGACAAGCGGTAAAAAAGGATTGGGTGAACTGATAACAAGTCTTACTAATCTGGAAATTCCTTTACCGAAGGTGGGTGTACTCAGCATTTTCGGTGAACCGAAGATCAGTTTAAAGATAGGAGGCTCTGTACAGATACGTGGTGCCTGGCGTAATGAAACAACCGAGGGTGTTACAGCTTCGCGGCTGGGTAATACAAGAAATGAGCCGGACTTTAAACAGCAGGTTCAAATAAATGTTAGCGGTACTATTGGTGATAAGCTTAATATATCTGCCGACTGGAACACCGAAAGAACATTCCAATATGAGAACCAGCTAAAAATTAAATATACCGGTTACGAAGATGAGATAATACAAAACATTGAGGCAGGAAATGTTTCAATGCAGACTTCTCCCTTAGTCGGTGGTGCAGAAGCTCTTTTTGGTCTTAAGGCACAATTTAAATTAGGTCCGTTCAGATTAACGACTATTGCCAGCCAGAAAAAAGGCGAGACCAAGGAAGTTTCATTATCCGGCGGCGCAACCACTCAAAAATATACAATCAGGGCATACGATTATTCGGAGAAGCATTATTTTCTGGACACGGTTTATGCAAGCCCTACTTTAAAACTGTTTGAAAATTTCTTCTTTAAAATACCTTCAGAAGTTGACAACGATTATTTGGTTAATGAAATTGAAGTTTGGAAATCAGTCAATGTTGTTACTCCAGATCAGTCTGAACTAAGGTTTGTCGCTGCTTATATCGATCTTCCGTCGGTTCCCGCAGGAGGATACTCCGATTCATTAAGATTGCTTGAAGACCCGATACCGGGTAAACAGGAGGCGGGACGATTTGAGTTACTTAAGCTGGGAAAAGATTATGATCTTCATCCCGAAACCGGCTTTATCACATTCAAATCCTCGTTACAAGATCAGGATGTAATTGCGGTATCATACAAACGTGGTACGTCCGATAAAACTTTTGGTGAATTTCTCGCTTCGGCTAAGGATAGTATTTTAATATTAAAATTAATAAAGCCGCGTTATCTTAAACCGCAATACAAAACTGCGTGGAAGCTCCTGCTAAAGAATATTTATCCAACCGGAACACGCAATATTAAAAAGGAAGGATTTGATCTAAGAATTAAATATGAAGTAGTAGGACAGGACCCTACCGATGAAATACAAACTGCAAACGGAAGCGTAAAGCTTTTAAAAGCATTCGGGCTCGATCAGCAGGGCGAAGGAGGTAATCCCAATCCTGATGACAAATTCGACTGGCGACCGGGATATACTATTTTCACTCAAACCGGTGAGATAATCTTTCCCACTTTAGAACCGTTCGGGGATGATATACCCCCGGGTCTGGAAGATTTAAAGTACCAGGCGATTTATGATACTACTAAAACCTTTGCAAGGCAGGATAAAGCCCCTGATAAGTGGATAATTACCGGCGAGCAATCCGGCGATGTTTCTTCGGTGTATCAATTAGGTTTTAATGTTGTTGAAAAATCGGTTAAAGTATTTCTTGACGGAAGAGAATTAGCCGAAGGGAGTGATTACATTGTTGACTACACAATCGGTCAGGTTACTATTCGTAATGATGCTGCATTAGTGCCGGGAGCAGACCTGCGAATTAGCTATGAGCAAAACGATTTGTTCCAGCTTGCTTCCAAAACATTATTAGGCGCACGCGGTATTTATGAATTTTCTGATAAAACCCGTCTCGGGTTTACTATTATGAACCTGAATCAGCAGACTTTAAGTGATAAAGTTAGGATTGGTGAAGAGCCGTTAAGCAATACAATTTTCGGAACAGATTTTAAAACATCTGCCGAATTACCTTTTCTAACAAAGTTCCTTGACTTTTTAATTTCCACCAGGGAAATGTCCACTTTCAATTTTAACGGTGAGTATGCATATATGAGCCCCGATCCAAACACAAAGAAAAGCACAATCGCATCGGACCAGGGTAAAAGCATAGCATATATTGATGACTTTGAAGGTACGAAAAAAACTATCCCTGTTGGTGTTAACTATACTGCCTGGAAAGATTTAAGTCCGCCCGATGCCTTACCGCTATTAAGCGGGTTAAGCAGGCAGGATAGAATGGGTTTTAAGGCAAAAGCTTTCTGGTTTAATATTACCCCGTCTGTTGTAACAGTTAAGCAAATATTCGGTAATAGAAAGAAAGTTGCTCGCTCCGATCAGCAGGTTACAGTGCTTGATATTGTTTACCTGCCGGATTCTGTCGGTATAAATAATACTGATCCGACTTTGGATGATCCTGAAAAATCGTGGGGTGGAATGCAAAAACTTTTATCATCCACAGCAAACAATTTAATTGAACAAAATGTCGAATTCGTAGAATTCTGGATGCGTATTATTGATGCACCACCGGGCGCGAAATTGTCTATAGACCTTGGTTTGATCAGTGAAGACGTTATTCCTAATAACTCTTTGAATACGGAAGACAAGAATGGTAATTATGCAATTGATGAGGGCGAAGACACCGGTCTCGATACTCTCTTTGATTCGCGGGAAAGATCATTTTATCCGTATGCACGTGACCGGCGGGACCCCTCGGGTGATGACTTTTCATTGGTTCAAGGTCAATCCTTCAATATTTATGACTATTATAATATTAATGGCACGGAAGGTAATGCAGTTCTTACTGATGTAGGACGACTGCCGGACACGGAAGATCTGAACCGGAACGGAATGGTTGATCTTGTTAACAGCTATTTTAGATATGAAATTCCTTTAGACACAAGTGTCAGTACTAATCCGCTTATTGCCGGCGGCGGGTTTACCGATAAGGGGTGGTTCCTGTTCAGAATTCCCCTGAAAGATACATCGCTTAATTTTAGAGATGCAAGTCTTTCGAATGTAGAAACTATAAGATTATTTATTACCGGTGTTGCCGAACCAGTCCATATTCAGCTTGCAGAATTTAACCTTGTAGGCAGCCAATGGCAAAAACCCGATCCGGAAGATTCGGTATTATCTATCTCTGTTGTAAATGTTGAAGAAAACCCCGATTATAAAAGTCCGCCTGGCGTAATTAGGGAAAGAGACCGAACCCGTCCGGATGAAGAAATATTTAAGAATGAACAATCGTTGAATCTAATTCTTACAGATTTACCCGACGGGCAATCGCGCGAGGCAATCAAATATTTATTCCGCCCGCTCGATGTATTCAATTATACCGAAATGAAATTATTCATTCATGGTGATGAAAAAAATACCGGTTCGGGTTCTTTAACATATAATAACCCTGCTTCGGGAGAATTAGGTGCTGAAGTATTTTTCAGATTCGGTACTGATGAAAACAATTATTATGAATACCGGCAACCGGTAGAACCAGGATGGAACTCCGTATCGATAAATTTCGATCAATTAACCGGCATAAAACAAATTCAGGGCGATTCTATTCAGCAGGTTATACGAATTCCTGTCCCGGGAAAACCGGGTCGTTTTTATGAGCTGAAAGGTAAACCAACTCTAACTTCGGTTAAGTTTTTATCTGTCGGAATTTTAAACAAAAGAGATGCACTTACTCCCGGCGTACCGATTTCGGGTGAAGTTTGTGTGAATGAGCTGAGGGTTATCGGGGCAGATGATTCTCCCGGCTGGGCTTATAATCTTTCAACTTCCATGCAATTTGCCGATTTGATGACCGTTAACTTCAATATGAGCCAAAAGAA
>BDSV01000167.1 GCA_002898075.1 bacterium BMS3Abin03 | reverse complement strand
CTTTTACAGCGTGTTGTTCTATCTGAGACAAATTTTTTATATAATCAAATACATTCTCCCTATCAGGATTATGAAGATCTGGTATCACCATATCAAACTGATCTTTCCCCATGGCTTTTAATTCATCTTCAAGTTTATGTGATGAAGCTTTATACTTTTCATATAATTCAATTAGCTTCTCAACTTTTTCTTGTTTAATGTTCATTATTTCTTTCCTATCTTATTTTACTAACAATACATTTCTAATATATACTTGAAGTAAATTTTGTCAAATTAATATCTTTTATAAAAGCTATATCTATGATGATTATATTAATCACTTTTATCAGACATCTGATAATAATTTATGACCTTAAGAATCATTTTTAAATATTATTTAGCACATAAAAAATTTTTTCTTAACTTTAAAAATTAACTCTTTTTTTAAGGCAATAATTCATGACCGTTTGTTAACAGCCTAACTACCAAATATCATTATCCTTTAAAAATAATTTTCTCAAACATTCCGCTTTCAGAGAGAAGAATGGAACCTGTTCCATATATTTTTTATAATCGTTTCCAAACTTACGTATTGCCTGCGGTTCTTCTACGAATTTGATCAGAAGTAATATTATTATCATCTCTGCCGGGGCAATGATTAAAACGAAAGTAGGCAAACCCAAAATCAGTGCAATTGAAAGCGGAGAAAACAACAGTCCGAAATGCATTGGGTGGCGCATGCAGGAATAGATGCCAGTCGTAACAAGTTTGTTTGTTTCAAGCCGAGGCACATCACACTCACGTCCGAATTTTGCTAAAAATCTACCGGTATTTCTGCTTGCATTCATAACAAAAAAGAATATAAAGACTCCTGCAACAAATGTAATAATGTGAATGAAAATACTGGAAAAAATTTCAGGGAACCACTGCAGGTCTAGCCAAATAGATAATACTCCACCACCTAAGATCATCACTATCCAGATTATTACAGGTATCATAACTCAATTAAAATGTATTGAAATTAATCGTTCTTTGTTTTTATAAATCGTTTGCCCATTAAATTAAGTTTAAACTTCCGTATAGAATCGGGTGGTATTACATCACCATGCGGGTTTTTAAAATAGAGAGCATCAAAAGGGCATTGTACTATACAAGCTCCGCATTGAACACATAATTCTCCGCGCGGTCTTCTGGTTTTGCGAGGGGTTTTATCTACTACGTAACAATTCCTTGGGCAGACTTGCTCGCAAAATCCTGCACCTTTACATTTTTCTAAATCAAGATAAACATCAAGCAAACGGTCTTCATGCAATCCGCTTTTATAAACTGGTGTACTTCCTGCTAAATCGAGACTTAATATTAAAATAACCACAAGCGAAAGAAAACCCCAATGTATCATTACCTGCCAGGAAAAATTTCTATTAAAAAATGTTACTGCCGCTAAAACGGTTACGAAAGCAGCCCATAAAATTATTTGAAATCCTCCGCGCCCGAAATCAAATAATATAAATCCTACTCTTTTACTTTTTACATTGAGCAGATTACTATAAAGAGGGAATGATATGAATATTAAAAGAGATAATGCCCAGATGAGTGATGTGAGAAGAAGAATATCTTCTTTCCAAAAAAAGAAAAAGATGAAAGCAACAACCAATGAAATCGGGAAAGCCCAGGAAACAGCCATTTCAAATCTTTGTATCAGCGGGAAATTAACCTTTCTCATTTCCTGAGTCGAGTTAAAATTATTATTAATGAATTCCGGAATATTCTTTGCGTAAACAGGTCCCCAAATTATTCTCCAGCCGGTCTTTTCCAGTATTACTTTTGTCTCGATACCCGTTGCAGCGAGCTGCGGCAGGATAACTTTTTTATGCTCTACTAATTCTTCAATGCCGCTTGTTTTTAACACTGAAATAACATCGTGATTCGTTAGCAAACCTCCGGTTGCAGCACACCAAACATTAATCCCTTTGCTGTTTGCAACAAGTAAATAGCAGTTCATTCCTTTTAACTGTTTCTTTACTCTTTCCACCGTTAAATGAAAATTGCAAGTTAGCAGAACTGGGGAGTTTCGATCGGGGCTACCGATTTTAATCATGCCGGTTTTAGCAGGAAAAGGAATCACTCTCAGTAATGTTTCAACAATATTTGTAATAATGTAACCAAGAGATTTCATTTTTCATCTCCTTTCGGCTTTTTAGCCGCTATTTCTATAAAATCATCCAGTTTACTTCTTCTGATAGATATTATATTGAAACCGGCTTCAACTATTCTTTCCTGTAATTTTGTTATCGCTTTTGTAGTTGTTTGAGTAAGTAGATATGTTAAAATAGTAAGCGGAATTCTTATCATTCCAACAATAATTTTTTTGAAAAATATTTCAGGATTAGTTTCATCCGCAATAAGCAAAAGTCCGTCGTGTTTTAAAATTCTCCAAATCATTTTCAATGTATAATTTAATTCGTCTTCAGATAATTCCGAAAAGCAGAGACTGCTCATTACAGCATCGTACTGTCCGGGGTTTTCATCTCCAAGCTCTGCAACTCCTTTTTCAATCAGTTGTACATTGTCTGATACGTATGCATCATTAATTTTCCGGCGTGCTATTTCCAGCATCTGCGGGTTTATATCGATACCTTTAACGAATGCGCCTTTCCGGGCTGCTTTTAAAGTCAATTCCCCGGTTCCGCAGCCGATATCAAGCACTTGCTGATCTTTTTTAATGTGTGAAACTAATCGATCGTAAACTTTATTTAATCTGCCGAAAGTAAGTATATTGATTCCCCTATCATATCGGTTTGGCGCAGACTCAAGGATTTTCATTAAAACATAGGTGCTCATTTCATACTTCTTAACTTATATGTATTTTCTTGTGAACCCATAGTTAAAATTATATCATCAAACAAAGCAATTCAAAAAAAAATATATCATATAATTTTATCAAATATATAACTATTAACCAACCATAATCAAAATTTTACCTTATAATAAAACACCATTTGAGATTTGTTACGAAACATACCATATATAGATCGTTGTGCATTAAAACTTTATTAGTAATATGATATAGACGAGTCAGCAACAAAAAGTTATGTTTAACAAAATTATGTTTTTATTCAAAAAACTCATCCGGTTTCCTCCTAATTAACTTTTTTTAGATCCGGTTCATAAATTATTAGCGGAAAGTTTTCTGACGAGCCATAGAATATTTTACCCCTGCAGTGGTTTCGTATTTTTATTACAAACATTTCACTCATCACGGGGTTAATTGAAAATCTTCATTAATAATAAAAAGGGTAAATTTCATAAACCTGAAACAACTATTAACCCGGCAATTATTTACTGTGCATTTAATTTGTTGAGAAGTTATAATATAATTCACATTTGATTTTCGGGTTTTTCCATGTTCTTTTCTTCCTGTCATTTGCGGGGAGTGATTAGGGTGAGTTCATTAAAAAATTAAAATCCGAAAACCAAATTAAAAGCGAACTGAATGCAACCTTTTTTATTGCCGGAGTAATAATATCATCCGGATAGAATTTTCAAATACGATAAGAATATTCAGCCGGAATTATTCCCCAATAAAAAATCTGCCAGATGTATTCAGATGTATTAATACTAACAGGCAGATTTTATTAACATTTTTTATTCTACAGATTTATTTTAACGTACTCAAGTTAACCGTTAAATTATCAGCATTTATTTTCCATTAACACCGGGATTAATCCCGGTGTTAATGAAACGATAACTTGAATTATTAACTGTTTTAACAGTTTAATATTCTAGGCGGTAAACTTGAGACCTTTAAAAAGGCATTTGCCTTTTATCATTAAATTAGTAACCTCACAGAAGTGGTCACTAACAGTTAACGTAGAAGAATCATCTTCATAGTTTTTTGGTACTTTCCGGCAATCAACCTATAGAAGTAAATACCGCTTGGTAAATTAGCAGCATCAAATTGAATGGTGTGGAGGCCGGCGTCTTCCTGCTCATTTAATAATGTTGTTATCCTTTCTCCTGTAACATTGAAGACATCTATTTTTACTTTTGATACTTCCGGCAGATTGAATTTGATAATAGTAGAAGGATTGAAAGGATTCGGATAATTCTGGTACAGCACAAATTCCCGGATAACCGGGTTTAAATTGTCATCTATACCTGTTATAATATAAGTGGCTTTATTAATGGCATCATTCAATAGAGATGTTGTATAAGAATGATTATGCACACCGCCGCTTTCGTCACCTTCTGCAAAAGCGAGATTAAACTGTGCTTCCTCCAGCATATGAATTTTAGTAGAGTCGTTGCTTCCTACAAGGAAACTATCTGCAGCCGCAACTCGAACGTTTGCTACCGAATCTAAATTTGTAAATTCTTGCTGCCAACCTTGAATAATTAAATGTGCAGTATTTGCGTTTATAGAAGTATGACAGCTTGTGCATGATGCGGATTCACTACCGTCTTCTTCCTGTATGAATGTTGACCAGAGATGTCCGCCAAACATTACGGCATTTGTACCGTCGACATCACCGACATGCATATGACAATCGGCGCATTTAATTCCGGGCATTGTTTGTAAATCGGGTACACCAATTCCGCCGGTACCCTGTGCTATATTATAGCTTAAGTGATCCGTATCCGGAAAACGAAGATTACCATGACACTGTCCGCATAATTCCTGCGAAGAAGTAAATACTTCATATTCTTTTGTTTCGGAATTAAAGTAAGAAATCTCATCAGGGTTATGCTGATTGTGACATGATGTACATGAAACCTCAGGCCATAAGTTAGTATTTTGCGGAACGGTATTTTGGGTGAATACTCCGCTTTCTGTTGTGAAAAACATGTTCAAAGCATCGGCTTCGGAAATCCCACCGTTTAATAAAACTGAAGTTGAAGCGTGACATGCTATGCAGTCTTCTTCGCCAATAACTTCTTCGGGAGTACTTCCCGCCCATTCTTCAGCAAGCTCGCCCGCAACGTCATCCTGCCCGCCATGACCATGCTTGCTCATCAACCAGGCATCCATTCTTCTGTGGTCAGTACCGGCGTATCTTAATGTTCCATGGCACTGTCCGCATAGTGTCGAGGCATTTGCAACAGAATCATATTGAGCTGTAGGTGAGTTAAATATGGATAGTGTTGACATAAATGATGTTGTGTGATCAGCCGGGACATCGTGGCAGGTAACGCATGCATTGTGAGGCCATTCATCTGTATGCAATGCATAAGTTGAATCTGTATAAAACCCGTTAGTGGTAGAGAAAAAATATCCCATCGTCTGAACTTCAGTCATTCCGCCGTTAGCTGTAATAGATGTTGCGCTATGGCAGGCAACACAGTCTTCCGCATCCTGTCCGAATATTACGGAATCGGGCGGTAAGCCGGCCCACTCTTCTGCAAGTTCATTGGCAACATCGTTTTGAGTATCTGCGTGATGACTTAATAACCAAAGATCGTTTTCATCCCCATGACATTGACTGCAATCTAATGTCGATTGGGCAAATGAATGATTTGGAAAGAATAATAGTACTAGTAGAAAAAGTATTAAATATATATATGATTTAGTATATTTATTCATATTGCACCTCCTTTAGTGGATTACTAATGGGGGCAATAGGTGCAAAGGTATTCCTAAAATAGAAACAATACTATGTTTTGAGTATACCCCTGTAGGCCTATCGTCCTCTTTTATTTTCAATAAAGCCTGTTACAAAATTAAATAAAATTGATTGTTTGATGCAAGTAATATTTGTGCATATTTATATTCATTGCTAACCAGCAATCTTACCGGGTTGTTGAGAGATTTCATAAAATATTCTTTACCCGATGTAAAAATATTACAGTTCATAATTATTAACTTGACAGAAAGAGATTATTTAGTATTTTAGCAGTTACTAAAATAATAAAGAAAAACAAATATGAAAAAGAAGAAAATACTGGTTGAAGGACATCTCTGCATTGGTCCGCATTTTACTGATGAAGAATTTGAGCTGATAAAGAAAAACATCAACCAGCTCGAAGGTTTGAACACACTTGCAGACCTGCTGGGTGTTGTTGGGAATGCTACACGACTAAAGATAGTTTATCTTCTTTACGCACATAAAGAACTGTGCGTTTGCGACCTGGCAGAGATTCTTCAAATGAGCGATTCGGCAATTTCTCAGCATTTGAGGAAACTGAAAGATAAGCTCATTGTAAAAAGCAGGAAAGATTCTCAAACAGTTTACTATTCGCTGGAAAGTAAATTATTTATCGATATTCTTGCACAATACTTTGTTATACCGGAAGTACAAAACAGGTTCGATCTTATAAATCAGAATTAGTTATTTATGCTGAATTTATTTCAGCATCTTTGATCATTTTGTTTTGAATCTAAGATCAAGTTAAGAGTTACTATATTCAATTTTAAATGGTGCCCTTAAGTTGTGGTTATCTTTACGGTTTCAACGTTTTAAATATTTTAGAAAAAGTTATAATTAATCATTAATAATAATTAAAAGAGTGAAAAATGAAATACTTATTAATCCTTTCAACAGTTCTTATATTCGGCTTATCGGTAATGGTAACAGCCCAGGAAAAACCGAAAGACGAAAAAATAAAAGTTGAAACGCAAACTTTTGAAGTGGAAGGAATGACCTGCCAGAGTTGTGTTAATTCTGTAGAAACAAAGCTTGGCAAAATAGATGGTGTTGAAAATTATAAAGTCGATTTGGATAAAGGTGAAGCAGTTGTAGAATACAATCCGGCTAAGGTAAACGCCAAAAAAATTGAAAAGGAGTTTGAAGGGACGCCATACAAGGTAACCGAAAAAGCAACGAAAACGAATAAGAATAAGCAGGAAGAATAAATATATAACTTGTCATTCCGCACTTTACCGAAGGCATACGTTAGAGAGATGCGGAATCTTTTGAATCAGTTTTGTGAAGATTCCCATTTTAGCGCATAGGCGTCAACTTAAGAATTGTTTTTCCCGACTTTGTCGGGACTGAGCGATAAAAAAGCAATTTTTATTGAATTGCCACGATTTTCAAGTCGTGGATTAAATTGAATAATACGGTATTGGCTTTAGCTAAAATTGAAGAAAGAGTTTTGGCTGAAGCCCTAATATAATTGGGCTTACAAAATCCTCCGACTTAAAGAGAGTGTGTGAAAATTAGTAAAACGGTTAAAACCTTTACAGAAAACTTGTATTTTTCGCTTAATTTCACCGGAATAAATTCCGGTGTTAATGAAAATTTGTGTTTTTCACACAAGCTCTAAAAGTCGGGGCAATTAAGTTGACACACATACGCTTTCGCGGGAATAACATTTTTGATTTTGCTCTTTTATTGAAAGTATATTTTTTGACATACAGGATAGATAGATGGAACAGAAAAAATCATCCGGGAAAAAATGGATAGGTGCAGGATTGATAGCTGCAATAACGGCATCGCTTTGCTGTATAACGCCTGTGCTGGCAGTGCTTGGCGGCTTGGGCGGAATAGCATCTACATTTACTTTCCTTGAACCGTTAAGACCATATTTGATGGGCATTACCGCCATTGTGCTCGGCTATGCTTTTTATAATGCATACAAGCCGAAGAAGGAAAGCGATGTTGAATGTGCCTGCGAAGACGAAACAACTCCCGAAAAGAAAAACTTTCTTAATTCCAAAGCGTTTCTTTGGGTTGTAACCGGCGTAAGTATTCTCTTGTTCGCGTTTCCTTCTTACTCGCACATATTTTTTCCGGGTACGAATAACAAAATTGCTGTTGTAAATGAAAGCAATGTTACCGAAGCTAAATTATACATCGAAGGAATGACCTGCACCGGCTGCGAAGAGTCTGTTAATTATACACTCAATTCAAAAGATGGAGTGTTAAGTGCTGCGTCATCGTATAAAACAGGAATTGCAGATGTAAAATTTGATAAATCAAAAATAAAGCTGGAACAACTTGCACAAGCTATTGAAGACGAAATCGGTTATAAAGTTAAGAAATTTGAAATAGTAAATTAGTTTTAAGGAGTTAGATAAGATGAAACAAGAAATAATTAAGTTAGAAATAAGCGGAATGACATGCGATGGATGTGCGAGAACCATCGAGAAAAAGTTTGAAGGCAAAGAGGGTATTTTGGACAAGTCTGTCAGTTACCCGAAAGGGGAAGGTACATTTACTTTTGATGCAAGTAAGATAAAAAAAGAAGATATAATCGAAACAATTAACAGCATTGAACATTACAAGGTTAAAAGTGAGCTTAACAACGGTCATAATACTGAAAACAATTTCGATTTGATAATTGTCGGCGGCGGCTCGGCGGCTTTTTCAGCAGCTATTAAAGCGAGTGAACTCGAGAAAAAAGTGCTTATGATAAATGACGGCTTGCCGATAGGCGGTACGTGCGTGAACGTGGGCTGTGTGCCTTCTAAAACTTTAATAAGAACTGCGGAAGCTTTTTATAATGCTAATCATCCCAATTTTACAGGAGTAAAACCGGGCGCAAATAAAATTGATTTTAAAGAAGTGATAAATCAAAAAAGAGAACTGGTAAACGGTCTGCGCCAGAAAAAGTATGTCGATGTTATTAGCGATGACCCGAATGTAACGGTTTTAAAAGGACGCGCAAAACTGACCGGTAAAAACTCTGTTGAAGTAAACGGCGAAACAAAAACTGCCGGTACAATTTTAATTGCAACAGGTTCATCCACATTCATCCCCGATATTCCGGGACTGAAAGATTCCGGTTACTACATAAATGATACACTTTACGAGCTTGAAGAACTGCCTGAACGTTTAATTATTATCGGCGGAAGATACATTGCACTTGAAAACGCACAATTGTTTGCACGGCTCGGAGCCAAAGTAACGGTTCTGCAAAGATCAATCCGCATTCTGCCTACTGAGATGCCGGATATAACGGAAAATCTTTCCGACTATTTAAAGGAAGAAGGAATCAATATAAAAACAGGTGTGAAGATTCATTCTGTTACAAAGCAAAATGGTAAAGTAATTCTAAAAGTAAGTGTAAAAAATAGTGATGAAATTATCGAAGGCACTCATTTGCTTGTTGCAACAGGAAGAAAAGGCAACACAAACAATTTGGGATTGGAAAAGTTGGGAATAGAAACTCACGGTAACGGATTTATTAAAACAGATGAATATCAGCGAACCTCAGTGCCGAACATTTACGCTGCCGGTGACATAACAGGTGAGCATCTTTTTGTTTACACTGCTGCTTATGCAGGTGCACTTGCTGTTGAAAATGCTTTTATTGAAGGACAAAAAGAAAAAGATTATACTGTTCTGCCCTGGGTTATTTTCACCGATCCACAGGTTGCAGGAGTGGGTATGGATGAGAATCAAGCTTATGCAGATGGTATAGATTACGACACATCGGTTTTTATGCTTAAGGATATACCGAGGGCACTTGCTGCAAGAAACACAAAAGGATTCATCAAGCTTATCCGCAATAAAGAAACCGGTAAACTAATTGGTGCCCGTATTCTTGCTTCGGAAGGTTCTGAACTTTTGATGGAAGTTTCACTGGCTATTAAATACGGAATTACGGTTAAAGAAATAAGGCAGATGTTCCATCCGTATTTAACTTTATCGGAAGGAATAAAATTAGCCGCAATAACGTTTGATAAAGATGTTAATAAACTATCCTGCTGTGCGGTTTAAGTAGTTAAAGAATGTCATAAAGCATTGACTAATAATAGAAAGGAAATGTATTATGAAAAATCAAACCATCATTAGATTTGAAATATTTTTACTTGCTTCACTTTTTTTAAGTATGCAATCGGTTTTTGCACAAGGTGGAAAGATGATGCCGAAAGACGGTTCAACAATTCAAATTTCAAAGTATTCTTTCGATGAAACAGTCGATATTCTTAAAGGTGCAATTGAAGAGCAAAACTTAAAAGTAATTAAAGAAATAGATGTTCAGAAAATGCTAAGAATGGCGGGGAAAGAGGTTAAAGGGATAAAACAGCTTCTCTATTTTAATCCAAATTATGGGAGAAGAATCTATGAAACTAATAATAAAGCGGGAATTCAGATTCCGTTAAAATTTATTGTAATGGAAAAACCGGATGGTAAGGTAGTCGTTAGGTATTTTATGCCCGTCGAGACTGTTTGAGAACTATAAAGGCATAGAACCCATAGCTAAAGAGCTTGACGGCTTAGTTACCAGGATTGCAAGTGAAATAGTTAATTAATGAGGCGATTAAATGGACGCATCAAAAAACAAAAAATCGATACTAACCCTTATTGTGTTATTTGCCGGTGGTTTTGTCCCTATAATGCTAATAGTTTTATCATTTGGGTATGCCGAATATTTTAAAGCACAAGCTATTGGTCCTAAAGTAATAAAAGTTGCTCATCAATTTGGTGTCCCATATATCTTTTTTATTTACATACCCGCTATTCTATTTTTAATATGGGCATTAGTCTATACTAAAAAAAAATATCAGGATTTATATAGAAGAATATGGGTCGGTCTGGCAGCAGGTGCAATTGCTACTATTGGTCTTGATTGGATAAGGCAAATGGGTGTGATAAATGGATGGCTTCCTGGTGATACGCCGACAATGTTCGGCAAAATGATGACAGGCAGCAATACTTTTAGCGAATACTTTTGGGTAGGAACCTTTGCTCATTTTTTCAACGGTGCTAATTTTGGATTAGTACTTACTCTGGTTTTTGGCAGATTTGCAACACTTAAAAAAACAATTCTTGTAACATATCTTTGGATTGCATTTATAGAACTTGGAATGATGGTTGGACCCCCGGTAGGCCCAATTACCGGTTTATTTGGTGTCAGATATATGTGGCCCGAATTATTTTTACTTACACTTGTTGCCCACATTGTTTACGCAACCATATTAGGAATCTTAGTTCATTATTGGTTAAAACCCGAAGATAATAAATGGCTCTGGCAATTTTTGAAGAGCGATATTTTGACTAAAACATAATTGTAAATCCACTCTCTTTAAAATATTCGGCTTAAGAATAATTTTGTGAAGTTTTACTAAAGAATGATATGGATAATTTGTGTAACAGGGTACATTTTTTTGCTTCTGAAAAAACCGCCGATAAATGGCTTACGGAAAATGTTGATGGTAAAATGTTGCTGGTGGAAGATTTTTTGAATACACATTAGGAGAATATTCCGGTTGTTGTTAATGTTTTTTATTGTACCAAGCAAGTAAAGTTGTAGTTTTGATCAGCACAGAATGCAGAGAGTCTGAGATGAAATAAATTATGAATATTTTTAAATATCTATCCCGGCTTTCTCTAAACAGAATTATTTTGTGGAGTTATTTAATATGGTATTTAGTAATTTCAATTATTTACTTTGATACTGATTTATATTTATGGGGTACTTCATTCGGTATTGGTATAATTGTTTATGCTGCCTTAGAATTAAGTACTGGTGATTTATCTTGGAGAAGGATTCATACACATTATTGGGAATCATTTCGACTCTTTATCATTCCATTTTGTGTATCAAGTTTTTCAGGACTTGTAAAAGGATATGGATTTATTTTAATATTCTCTCCTATTTTAGAAGAAGATATTTTAGCCATTGGTGCTATTTTATTATTTATAGGAATTGTGTTAACTATTAAAAAAATATCGGGATAAAAATGAATTGGAACTTTCTGTTTCTGAAATTGAAGGAGATGCCATATCTTTCTTTAATTTCAATGATGAAACCCTGTTTTTACAAATAGTAAATCAAATTAAAAAGATGACTATCAAATTCCATAAAGTATTAAAAGTTTTGGCTGCAAATAAAGATTGTATGTGTGGTGCTTGTTCAATTTTAACAAAATTAAAAATTAAATTTATTGTTCATACCGGTAAGATTGGAACAATAATGATTAAAGATTATTGTAAGCAATATGGTATCGATATAATCATTGCTCACCGGCTGTTAAAAAACAATTTAAGTATTGATGAATATGCATTGTTCACCAATAAAACAATTCAAAAGTTCAACAAGGAAATAAAGAATAACTTTAACGAAGATAATCTTCTTTTAAAAGAAGAAATCGAATATGAAAATATCGGCAAAATAAATTATTATTATATACCTCTTAATTCATTAACATAAATTTATTACACTTGTAAAATCCAGATTAGGAGATGATGTGAAATCTCCCGAAGAAGCGGTTTTATCAAAATCGAAAAAGCTGCTTTACGTTGTAAACTTTGGTGCGAAGAAAGTGTTTGTTTACAATGCTGTTACTTATCAAAAGCTTGATGAAGAATATTCCGTTGGCACTAAACCGACAGGAGTGATTTCTGCGTTGAATGATACGAAATTGTCCGTCTCGAATTATAGTGATAATACGGTTTCTGTTATTCATTTACTGAAATAGCATCAGATAAAAAAAGTAGATTTAATAAATTCAAAAGTAACGGAGAAATAAAATATGTCTAATAATTATGATATCACTATAATCGGTACAGGCACTGCTGCTTCGGGGGTTGCGTACAAATGCAAATCTGCCGGTATGTCTGTTGCAGTAATTGATAAGTTGCCGTACGGCGGCACTTGCGCTAACAGGGGATGTGACCCTAAAAAAGTTCTCGTTGGTGCAGCAGAAGTTTTTGATTGGGCGCGCCGTATGAACGGAAAAGGAATTGATTTTAAGGACTTGAAAATTAATTGGAAAGAGTTGATGGAGTTTAAGCGAACATTTACAGACCCTGTTCCCGAAAACAGGGAAGAGCATTTTAACAAAGCAGGGATTGATACTTTCCATGGTTCTGCTGAATTTACGGGCGTTCAGAGCATTAAAGTGGACGACCGGGAATTAACGGCAAAGTATATACACATAGCAACAGGTGCTAAACCTGCACGATTGAACATTCCGGGAGAAGAATATTTAACATTCAGCGATAAGTTTCTTGAGCTCGATGAATTGCCACGAAATATTGTTTTTGTTGGTGGCGGCTATATCTCTATGGAATTTGCGCATATCGCTGTTCGAGTCGGTGCTGATGTTACTATTATTCATCGCGGTTCTCGTGTTTTGGAAAGATTTGACCCCGACCTTGTAAATCAATTAACAACAGCCACAATTGAAACGGGGATTAAACTGAAACTCAATAGTGCAGTAGATGCCATCTCAAAAAAAGGAAATAAGTTGTTGGTTTCTACTTCATCCGGTGATAGCAAAGAAACAGTTAAAGCAGATATGGTTGTCCACGGTGCCGGGCGTGTACCGGCTATAGAGAATATGAATCCTGAAGCCGCAGGAATTGAATGGGATCGTAAAGGTATTAAAGTAAATGAATATTTGCAGAGCATTTCAAATCCTCATATTTATGCAGCGGGCGATGTTGCGGATACAGGGGGTTTGCCTCTAACTCCGGTTGCCGGAAGTGAAAGTCAAATTGCTGCTTCCAATATTATAAAAGGAAATTCCAAAACTGCAAACTATAGCGGTACACCAAGCGTTGCGTTTACTATTCCCCCAATTGCATCTGTTGGTTTAACTGAAGAGCAAGCCGGAAATCAAGGATTGAAATTTAAAGTTAAGAAGAAAGAAACCGGCTGGTGGTATTCCTCGAAACGTATTGTTGAAAAACACAGCGGGTTTAAAACTTTGGTTGAAGAAGGTACCGGCAGAATTTTAGGAGCGCATTTACTCGGTTCACACGCCGGGGAAGTAATAAATTTATTTGCCATGGCAATAAGGTTTAATATCCCGGCATCGGAAATTCGTAAAACCATCTACGCTTATCCTACTAACTCTTCCGATGTGATTTATATGGTGTAAATTATTTCGGAATTTTTATAACTATATATATCATTTTCATATTTTACAATAGCAGGTAATAATTAAATTTTATTTTCCAACTACAGTACTAATACAGTTTCTGCCTTTCAGCTTACCAGATAAAATATTTTCATTTGTTAAATTCATGTTGAAATAATCTTTGTGATGCTTTGTGTCTTAGTAACTTTATGGTAAGTTAAAAAGAAGATAAAAAATGAAAACGATATTAATTATAACAACGGCTCTCTTAATAATCGGATGTAATTCTCAAAAATCTAAGCAGGAAAATTTATCCGGTAAACAGGAAAATGAAAACAGTAAATTAGCAAAGGTATTCAAACCCTGGAACGGAACATGGGAAGGCAAGTTTTACATTTATGAAGATACTCTAGGACAAAGAAAAGGCGAAGCGCAACCGAAAGATATTAGCTATGAGTATCTTCAATCACTTCCGTTAAAGCAAAACACGTTTACGTTTCTCTTAGTCCATTTCTTCAGAAAGGAAAGATAACCGATACTTATATTTCAAAGGATGGAAGTAAAAAAGTTGTAAAAAGTACTGCAGTTAACAAAGTTGAAAACGGTAAGCTAAAGTGCATCGTAACAAAACTGAACGAAATAGTAATTCATCAGGGAGAATATTTTGGTAACAACACAATAGCTTGGTATAGGAGCGTTGAAAAACCGAAAAGGATTGAATACTTCTATGAAATGGTTGACAGTCTGCATTATAGAATTATCAGTTGGGGTTACTACGGAAACGATGATCCGAACCTAACTCTCCGCACCTGGTATTACGGTGATTATAAAAAAATGTATGTAAAATGTTGGTCGAAGCGGAGCTTCGACAAATAATAAAAGGTATAACAATTAAGATTATGCACTGTGAAGCTCTTACACAAAAACATTAAAGCATAATAAATAAAATTATGTGCCACGAAGCTTCGCTTCGTGCTACAATTATATTTATAATAATGTGCGATTTGTTACAATTTTTCATTTTTCACTTGACAAACACCCCCCGCAGCCACGTAAATTGATGACGAAATTAAATTAAATTGTAGTTCGAGATTCATCTCGATTGTGATACAAGTGAGAACTATTTAAAATAAATTCTCGACATAAATGTCGAGTTACAATCTTTAAAACATCGGGAGTTATTATGGAGCAATTAAGAGAAGTAAAAACACTTAAAAACCATCTTCACTACCTGAAGGGACAGGTTGAAGGTGTTGAAAAAATGATCGACCGGGATGAAGATTCGAATGATATTTATATTCAGTTCAAAGCAATTGAAGGAACGCTGCACAAAACAATTTATGTGCTGCTGGAGGATATTTTAAGGAAGGAATTAGCGCAGAAGATTGTTAAGGTGGTAAATGCATGCCCCGGCAACTGCGAGGATGCAGAAAAAATTGAGTTCGTTAAAAAGGAATTTCCGAAAATGCAGATAAAAAAAGTGGCTTCGATAATTTCTGAAATGGATACAATCGAAGAAAAACTGAAAAAATTAAACAAAGGCAAATAATAATTTTAAAAATGACTTGACAGACACCCCATATTGAAAATAGAATGTAGTTAGTCGTTTATAAATTGAAGGAGTAATAAAAATGAAAGTGGAAGTATTTACTGCAGGATGTAAATTCTGCAGCAGCGTGGAAACACAAGTGCGTGAAGCTGTTACCGATCAGCATGAAGTAGTAGTATATAATCTTGGCAATTCAGATGCTTACAATGAATATTCTAAAAAAGCTGAAAGATACGGAATCAAATCTTTACCTTCTGTTGTTGTAGATGGAAACCTGTTGTCATGCTGTAAACAAAATGGATTTAGAAAAGAACAGTTAGTTGCCGCACTATCGTAAAACGTTTTTGAATTATCGGAAGCGGATATATCGCAAAGTAATAAATCTGGAAAAAGATAAACAATGAACATAAACCGGCGAATATTTGTTCTGTCATTCCTGATATTATATTCACTTATTACTACTGCACAGCAGAAAACAACGATTCTCGGTTATGTAAAAGATGCCGATAACGGAGAGCCGTTGGTTTTTGCAAATGTTTTGATACAAGGTGCGAGTATAGGTACAACAACCGACGAAAACGGTTTTTATGAGTTGAAGAATATCGCACCGGGTGAATACAAAGTGGAAGTAAGAATGATCGGATATAAAAAACAAATAAGAGGTGTTACGATTAAGGATGAGAAGTTTGTTCAATTGAACTTTGGACTGGTTACAAAAATAATCGAATTGGAAGAAGTTACTATTGAAGCAGGTAAGACTATTGACGAATTGAAATCGGTAAAGATAAACTCAAAGGATATAGAAAAACTTGCCCCGACCACAACAGCAGATATTCTAAAAGAAATTCCCGGCATATCAACATCCCGATCCGGAAGCTGGGGAACAAAACCATACATCGAGGGGATGACCGATTCTCGTGTGCTTGTATTTATCGACGGAGTAAAAACCAATCAAGCTTGCCCGATGGGAATGGATGCTTGCACCGCTACTATCGAACCCGATATGATTGAAAGCATTGAAGTGCAGAAAGGTCCCGGCTCGGCGCTGTACGGTTCGGGCAATATGGGCGGAGTGATTAATATCTCATCATTAAGTTCCGAATACTCCACAAGTCGGGTGTTTAAAACGAAGGTAAACTTTGCAGGTAAATACGAAAGCGTATCGAATTCACGAACAGGAACACTTTCATTCAGCGGTGGAAATAAGAAGTTCGATTTTCTCGGTGGTTTTAGCGGCGGGCT
Organism: bacterium BMS3Abin03; assembly: GCA_002898075.1. Classification (GTDB taxonomy): domain Bacteria; phylum Bacteroidota; class Ignavibacteria; order Ignavibacteriales; family Ignavibacteriaceae; genus BMS3ABIN03. Next base: position 25,506 of record BDSV01000167.1, on the reverse strand, counting down.
GCACGATGATTACAACACAAGCCGCGGCGTAATTGAAAACAGCGGATTTAAGTCCGGTACGGTTCAACTTAAAACACGGTATCGACCTACATCCGAACAGGAATTATTATTAACCACTCAAATCTACAGAGCCAAAGATATCGGCTGGCCTGCGGCAAATACTATCATCCCAACTGAAAAAAGGAATACGTATGCTTTGAATTATTCTGTTTATAATATTACCGATGCGTTGCAAACGATTAAAGCACATATATCTTATTCGCCGATGTTTCATAATATGATAAATTATCTTCCTGAAAACAGGCAATATATGGGAGATTCGAGAACGAATTCGATTAATGCTAATGTTGATAGCTACTGGTCTTTGGGAAGCAGAAATAATTTAACATCCGGTTTGTTTTTCAGCTACTGGCAGATGAACGCTACAAGCAGAATTATTGAAGCGGGAAAAGAAGTAACATCTTTGGATATTGTTCCCAACTCTTCAATAAGTGAAGCAGATGTATTTGTTCAGGATGAATTTAAATTTTTCAGACAGTTTAAGATTACAGGCGGGCTAAGAGCCAATTATATTTATTCGAATGCAGAAAACAGTACCCTGTTAAATCTTTCGCAATTCGAATTACAATCGGATGAATTTGTATTCACCGGTTCCGCCGGGTTGCAGTATAATTTATCATCAAGCATATTTCTTTTTGCTTCGGTAAGTAAAGGATTTAAAGCTCTCACACCTGTAGAACGTTACATATCGGCACCTATGGTAGATGGATTTTACCGGTTTGGTAATCCGGGTCTCGCATCTGAAACTAACATAAGCAAACGAGTAGGTTTAAAAGGAATGCAAAACAGGTTTAACTGGAGTTTCGAGCTTTACCATAATAGTCTTTCAAATCTGGTTTCGGCAGAAGTAGACCCCGATTTAGAAAGTCCCATACCCGGGTTGAGAGGGGTGAAACAATTTGTTAACATAACCAATGGTGTTATTGCAGGCGGCAGTTTGTTTGTTGGTTATTACATTATACAAGCTTTATCATTGAATGCAAGTATATCGTACGATTGGGGAGAGAATACAGAATTAAATGAACCGCTGCCTGGTATCGCCCCGTTTCAATCAAACATAAAGCTTGCTTACAATAATATTAATGATGGTTACTGGATGGAGTTTACAGCAAGAATGGCAGCCGATCAGAATCGTTATGCTGAACGCTACGGTGAGATTTATACTCCCGGATATGCGGTGTTCGATATAAGAGGAGGATTGAAATTAACAAAAGAAATCGAACTATCAGCCGGCATTAAAAATTTGTTCGATAGATATTACCGCGACCATTTGAACAAAGCATTGATACCCGAACCGGGGAGAAATCTTTATGTTAGGGTCAGTCTCGGAATACCTGTATCGGGATTCAGGAGTAATGAGATTGATTTAAAGAATACAAAACAGGTTGAACTCTCGATAGAAGGAATGGCTTGCCAGTTTTGCGTTCAGACTATTACCGAACGACTGAATAATTTATTGGGTGTTGTATCCGTAAATGTTAGTCTTGAGGATAAAGCCGCCTGGGTAATTATCCGTGAAGGTGAGGTTTCGCTCGACGATTTGTTGCGCACAGTGGACAGAGCCGGATTTAAAGCATCGTTTGTTTCGATAGAGCCAGTAAAGGAAAAGTAAGGATAAAGATGATATTCAGATTTTTTTAAATTATTCTGGTTAAGATTAATAAGGTTCCCATTTTCATTTAAGTTCTTTCTTAAAATTATTGAATATAAATATTAAGAATTTAAAAAGTAAAATAGGTAGTGAAATGGGAAAGTGTTAAATGAATCACACTTTATTTTTCGATAGTGCAAGCATATTGCCTTTTTTAACAAGTGTAACGCCGATAAAAATTAATCCAGCAGCAAAAAGAATGTTTGTTGATAAATTTTCATCCAGGAAATACCAGCCGAGAATAAGCGCAATTACGGGGTTTATATAAGCATAGGTAGAAACAAGCGAAAGAGGCAAATGATGAATCGCATAAATATAAGATACATAACCGAAAATCGAACCGAAAATTATCAGGTAAGCGATTGCATAAAATCCGTTTTGTGTTAAATGGAAGTTATTGTATTCACCCAATATAAGGCCAAGGGAAGTTTGCAGTGCGCCCGCAATAAGCATTTGAACCGAAGCGCCCATCATAAGGTGAACGTTCAGCTTTTTATATTTTGAATAAATACTGCCGAGCGACCACGAAATAACTGCGCCCATTAGCGCTAAGACACCGAACAGGTAATCTCCTCTTATCCAGTTTTCAAAATCTTTCCCGAAAATTAAAAACACTCCGGAGAGACCGATAATTAAGCCCGAAATAATTACCGCGTTAAACTTCGGTCCCTTCGGTAAGAAGGATTCAAAACCAACCATCCAGAAAGGGAGAGTTGTTATAAGCAAAGCAGTCAATCCGCTCGGCAGCCATTGCTCGGCAACTACAACCAAACCGTTTGCAATTCCCAACAGCGCAATACCAACTATGGCGAGATGTTTTATCTCGTTTTTTGCCGGAAATTGATTACCGAGTGCTCTTTGGATAACGATTAAAATGGTTCCAGCCGCAATCCACCTAAGTCCCGCAAAAAGCATTGGCGGCAAGTCTGTAACACCTATTCTTATTGCAAGATAAGTAGTTCCCCAGATAATGCAGATGGCAATCCAGGCAATGTATGCTCTGATGTTTGTTTTGTTCAAAACACTAAATAATAAAGTTTTTATTTGAAGGTAAAAATATACAATAAACGGACGGGGTCGTTTGGGATAAATTTAATTTTTTTATAAAAAAGGAGTTCCCAAGTAGGAACTCCTTTTATTAATATTCATCAGTGGTGACGACCATGTCCTTGACCATTCCCATGGCAATCTTCCAACTCCAATTCTTCCAATTCACCTTTTATGAATTTATCGATTGCATCATCGGCAAACTTTACATCTGTTATAATTGGATGAATTCCATTTGCTTCCAGATCATCGATTATTCTCCATCCGCCTGATTTAAAGATGAGATATTTGCAATCACCAAGTCCCTCAATTAGACGGTTGTGACCATGACCGTGTCCTCTCCCGTTGTGTCCATGATGTTCATACCCATGTTCATGATTTCCCGGTCCGTGACCGTGATTGGTAAAATTATTTTTCTTTAATTCTTTGTCAACAACTTTACCGTCTTTAATTTTATAAATTAAGAACCCCCTAACTCTGCCGAGATGACCGGCAACTGTTTTTTCATTATTTGTTGCTATTGCTACTTTCATTTTATCCTCCTTAAAAGATAAATTTAATTTTATTCAATTATGGGCAGTCTTTATTAGTCCCAGCTTCTGCCGCAACGCCCGCAATATCCTTTTTGTTTTAATATTGTGTTTTTATCAGGGTTTTCATTTATACGGATAGCTTTTCCATTTAAAATTCCGTCTGCTACTTTTCTTCGTGCAGTACTAACTATCCTGCCGAAAGTCGCGCGTGAGATATTCATTTTTATAGCGGCTTCTTCCTGCGAATAGCTCAGCAGATCGGCTAAGCGTAATGCCTCCAGTTCATCCTGATCGATAATAATTTCTGCCAAGCTGTGCATCGGAATTCCTCTCGGCTTAAAATAGTAAACCTCGGGGCTGCATCTTATTCTTCTCTGTTTTCTCGGTCGTGCCATTTTTTTTCTCTTTGCCAATTATGAGCATATGCTCATAACAAAAATAAAACCTTTTTTTCAGATTGTCAATTTTTAAATTTTTTCTTTATTCTTTTTATATGTTAAAACCAGCGGAAGCAAAAAACCCGCGGTAAAAATTGTAATCGAACAGAGATAGTTCTGAGATTGTAATTTATAACTGCCTTAAACGATAATAATTACTTCACTTTTAACCTGACATAATAAAATTATAATTCGGGCTGAAATTAATACCCGTCAGCATCTTTCATTTTCATAACCCTTTGTATAATTTTGAGCTTTCGAAGGACGAATTTTATTTAATGAATCAGGAGAATAATAATGACAACTATAGTTGATATAATAGGCAGAGAAATATTAGACTCGAGAGGAAATCCAACCGTTGAAGCGGAAGTGCTTTTAGAGAGCGGAGCAATAGGGAGAGCCGCAATTCCCAGCGGCGCATCCACGGGTGAGCATGAAGCCGTTGAATTGCGCGACGGAGATAAAAAGCGTTACGGCGGTAAAGGCGTATTAAAAGCAGTAGAGAACATCAACGATAAAATTGCAGATAAATTAATCGATTTCGATGCTTCCGATCAGGCGGAAATCGATCAGTTTTTAATAAACTTAGACGGTACGGAAAACAAATCAAATCTCGGTGCAAATGCTATCCTTGCAGTTTCGTTGGCATGTGCAAAAGCTGTTGCTGAAACTTTAGACCTCCCGCTGTATCGTTACATCGGCGGAACAAATGCACGTACTTTACCCGTTCCGATGATGAACATTTTGAACGGCGGAAAGCATGCAGACAATAATGTCGATTTCCAGGAATTTATGATTGTTCCTGTTGGAGCACCGAATTTTGCCGAAGCACTAAGAATGGGTTCTGAAACATTTTATGCGTTAAAGTCCGTTCTAAAGTCTAAAGGTTATAATACTTCTGTTGGCGATGAAGGAGGTTTTGCACCTAATTTAAAATCAAATGATGAAGCGATACAAGTAATTTTAGAAGCAATAAACAAAACCGGTTATAAAGCTGGTGATGAAATTGCAATTGCTATCGATCCGGCATCGAGCGAAATGTATTTAAAAGATAAAAATGTTTACCGGTTTTTCAAATCCGATAAATCAGAAAAAACCGCTGAGCAGATGGTTGAATATTACGAAAGCTGGGTCAAACAATATCCTATCATTTCGCTGGAAGACGGTTTGGCTGAAGATGACTGGGATGGCTGGAAAATATTAACGGAAAGATTAGGCGATAAAATTCAAATAGTCGGCGATGATATCTTTGTCACAAATGCTGAGCGCCTCGCACGTGGAATTGATACCGGGGTTGCTAATTCCATTCTGATAAAATTAAACCAGATTGGCACTTTAACTGAAACACTCGATACGATTGAACTGGCTAAGAATGCGGGCTACACCAACATAATTAGTCATCGTTCGGGTGAAACGGAAGATACAACAATTGCCGATTTTGCTGTAGCAACTAACGTTGGTCAGATTAAGACCGGATCGGTGTCGAGAACCGATAGGATTGCAAAATATAATCAGTTACTAAGAATCGAGGAAGAGCTGGATACCACGGCAATATTTCCTGGTCTTGCTGCTCTGAATTATAACGGATAAAGTTTATTTTACCCGGCTTTTTTGATTAAAATTGCCGGGTTTTTTTAAGGGGGGCATCAAGTATCCCAAAGAATCCTCACAGACAAACTCTTACCTGTAATTTTTACATCTGCATGTTACAATACTTCAATAATATTGATTCATTCCAGCGGCAATAGTGGCATTATTTTTACTACTATCCAGAGTAATGTTAGCAATTTATTAGGAATATTAATTAAAACGCCGAGAGGTTAAAATGAAAAATATAGTACAACTCAAAAGTTTTTTCGCTTTATTAATATTGGTGATTACTTTATCCACATCAATTAATAATGCGCAAGACTTTGTGGTATCTGGGGCGGGACAATTAAGTGCAAACGGGACTTACATATTGAATGGGACTAATTTAGGTGCCAACAAATATACTCTTTTTGATGCGGGCGTACCGACTTATGATATAAAATATGACGGTGTAAAATGGATTATAATCAATGTTGATGAATCAGTTGCATTTTACTCTAAATATCCTGATTTGACCGGTGGTGAGGTACTCTCGCCGCCTACAGGGCAATGGGATCTTGAACCAAGAGGTCATGGTCCGGCACCTGTAGTTTCTAATTCGGCTTTGCCGGTCGAACTGGTTTCTTTCAGTGCAATAATTAAAGACCGGGTTGTTGCACTTAACTGGAGAACAGAAACAGAAGTAAATAACTATGGTTTTGAAGTTGAAAGGGCTGTTAATCCAAAGGGGGATACAAAGAATTGGAAAACAATCGGGTTTGTAGAAGGACACGGAAATAGTAACTCTCCAAAAGAATATGCTTTTGCCGATGAGAATCTGTCCGGGGTTAATCGTGCTTACTATCGCTTAAAACAAATTGATAATGACGGTACGTATGAATATTCTCCCGAGGTTGAAGTAAACTTTCTATCTCCTGACGGTTATAGTTTAGAGCAAAACTATCCGAATCCGTTCAATCCTTCAACGAAAATCCGATACAAAATAGCAAATGGTGAATTTGTTAAATTGTCGATATACAATGTACTTGGCAAAGAAGTAGTGAATTTAGTTAATAGTTATCAGCAGCCGGGTTCGTATAGTGTAATATTTTATGCAGACAATCTACCCGGCGGTGTATATTTCTACAAATTAGAAACCGAACATTTTGTAACGACTAATAAAATGCTGCTTCTCAAATAACTACAAATATCTTAATAGTTAGTAAGCATACGCTCACTCACATTAAAAGCCAATCTTTAATTTTACAGGTTGGCTTTTTTTATTCCATTTGTTCAATTAAACCACTTTCGTTTATTATTCCGGCAATAAAAAAGGCTGCATTCAGTTTGCTTTTAATTTGGTTTTCGGATTTTGATTTTTTAATGAACTCACTCTAATCTCTCCCCGCAAATGACAGGAAGAGAAGAACATGGAAAAATCCGAAAACCAAATATGAATTATATTATAACTTTTCCACAAATTAAATGCACAGTAAATAATTACCAGGTTCATAGCTATGCAGCAATAATGATTTATTTTAGAATTGCTATCTCAAAATAAATTGATAATATTCAAAACAGTTTTAATATTATATATCCCACATATTTATTAAATCCCATCGACCTTAACTAAAGTTAAATTAGAATAAGGAATTAGTGTGAAGCAAAGTACAAAGACGATAATCACCTACAGTTTTGTTGCGCTGACTTTTAGTGTGACAAATGCTCAGTATGTTCAAGTACCTGTAACTCCTAACCCGGTTTCGTTAATTAGTAGTATCGATAGCGAATATTTCCCGTTTGATTCAACGTCTAAACTTATTTATGAATCTACTTTTGGTGAAGCGGAATGTATAACACGTTCAAACGGCGGAGATTATTTGCAGGAATTTAAATCCGATGATTTTAAAATGCTCCAGCGGATAAATATTATAGACAATAACTTTTGTGTTATCGATCTTCAGCAGGAAATTAATATATTTTTATTTATTACCCACAGTATTGATGTTAAGTATAATGAACCTGCGCAGATGGTAAAACTTCCTTTAGCCCAAAATGAAAAATGGAAGTGGACGGGTATCGAATATATTGATGGTACTGCCGATACGCTGCTTATCACAACGGAATATAAGGGTGACGAGGTAATAACAACACCGGCAGGTGAATTCAATTGTAAGAAGCTGGAATACGTTATAAGAAAAAGTTCCGGGAAAGTTACAAAATATTATGAATGGCGAACACCGGGAATTGGACTCGTGAAACTCGAAGCAGATTTAGACCCCGGAGGTTTTGCGGGCACTATCCAGAAACTTTTGGGCTATGAAGAAATTTATTTTACTCTAAAAGATATTCGGAAAATCTCTTCCGATAATTAATACCATAGCGCGGCAAGCTGCAAGTAAAATATATTTATAACAAGGTTTTTCGATAAAATTAAATAAGTATGAGAAATTGTGAAAAAGAGACATCGGAATTTTGATAGTATTTCGTATTGTAAATAGAATCTCATAATCTCATACTCACAAAGTAATTGGTATAGTTTACATTTTACATTATTATGAAAACATTTCTTTATAAGAGGAACAAAAATTCAACTCGTAATTATAGTACCAATACAATTTCCCTTTCCATTCATGCAGCATTTATTTGATCTCCTTTTGGAGTATCAAACTATTTAAAATTGGTTCGCTTAACAGATATATATTTTTTATTTGATATTTTAACAAGTTAAAATTGATAATTGTTCAACAATAAAATGGTAATCCTTGTTCGGTGAACTAATTGCGCTGTTAACGGCTTTCCTTTGGTCGGGTACATCATTTGCATTTACTGAAGCTGCAAAGAGAATCGGTTCACTGCAGCTAAATGTTACAAGGATGATGCTTGCCCTTGTTTTTCTTTCCATTATAATATTTTCTTTCAATTTTTCATTGAAGCTGTCATCAATTCAATTTTATTTTCTCGTTGCAAGCGGGTTTGCCGGCTTGGTCTTTGGCGATACTTTTTTATTTAAATCCTTCCGGCTAATAGGTGCACGGCTTGGTATGCTTTTAATGGCACTGGTTCCTGCATTCAGTGCGGTTCTTGCGTACCTGTTTTTAAACGAAGAATTATCAGCGGTTTCGATTTTAGGCATAGTTGTAACATTAACCGGGATAATAATTGTAGTCGTTGAAAAAAATTCTTTTTCCAAATCAATATTTCAAATAAGCAAAGCCGGAATCTTATTCGGAATTTTCGGTGCAATCGGGCAGGCATCCGGGTTGGTGCTTGCTAAAAATGCATTTGAAATAAGTGACATAAACGGGTTTGTTGCAGCGTTTATCAGATTGTTCTCGGCAGTTATTCTTATTTTGCCCGTAACTCTTTTGCTCAAAAGGTTCAAGAATCCGTTCAAACTTTTTAAAAAAGATGTTGTTGCATTTAAAGCTACTATTACCGGTACAATACTCGGTCCTGTTCTGGGTATAACTTTCAGCTTAATCGCAATCGCTAATGCAAAGATTGGAATTGCCTCTACTCTTATGTCAACCATGCCGGTAATTATGCTTCCGATTTCGAGATATTATTATAAAGAAAAATTATCATGGCGGTCAATCGTCGGTGCAATTATTACAGTTACCGGTGTAGCAATTTTGTTTTTGAAATGGTTTTGATCCGCCTGGTTTTTCCATAATTATTCAATTCTCATTACCGGATAGACCCTGTAATGGTTGTCAAAATAAGGCGATCTTTTATAAAAGAAATTCAGCCGGGCTCGAGGATCATTCCTGAATTTTTCATTGTCGGCAAGCTTAGCTTCAAATTCTTTTTTCAGTACCGGGTCACTTTCGAGCATCTGTCCGGCTATATTTTCCATCACATAATTTTCAAAATATTCTTTACGTTCAAAAGTGACGTTTAAGAAACCCCATTTAACAAACGAGTCATCTGATTTTGGCTCTAATAAATTTCCGATAACCCGTATTGTTCGCTGATTAGCGGGAACATAGAATGTACCTGCCGGAACGGTTAGATTTTCTTGATATGTATCGTAATCAAAATTGACTCTCTGCCTTCCTTCATAAGGCAAATTTGCAAACTTTACTTTTTTAAACCGGTATCTTGTTACGTTAAATAGTGAATCATCCCGCAGTTCTTCAACATATACCCCATGCAGTTCTAAAATATCAACTAAAATTTCCCACTCTTTCGGAATTAAGTAAGCCGCCGGAATAAAAACAGAATCCGTGGTGATTACATTATTAAAATATTTTATCCGGAAGTTTTTCTTCTTCTTAGTATAAACCAATTTTTTGGAACCCGATATTATAGAAGTATCCCGGAAATATTCGTATCCTTTAAAATCAACCGATTCATATTTATCCGTTGCTTCATAAGAAACCGGGAGGAATTGCCCTTCTTGCAGAAGCTCTTTAATCGAATTATTATCTGCCTCTTTATTTAATCTCTTTAGTTCGGATGCGTTGAGAGAAATAAAATCAATTACAGTTTCTAACGCAGCTTTTGTCGAATAAACACGTTCTTTATATGGTTTAATCATATGTGTTTCAATAAGCAAAGACGGACGGTTTTGGAGCGCTGCATATCCCGTTGAAAATCTTGGAGAAGCTGCCCAATCTATTATTCCACCGTCGGGTCCCTCCTGCCACTCTTTTAAATAAATATAAGGTCTAATCAAGAATCCTTTTTTCTCTACTTTGCTTTCAAAAAACGGAACGAATTTTTCATTCAGCCAATTAGCGGTGCCGAAGTAAATGTTTGAAAATTTCTCAACACCGTATGTAATTGAATATTGATAATCGGCTCCATCTGTCGTATGAGTATCAATCATAAAATCGGGCAGCCAATCAGAATAAAGTTTTAACATTGCCCGCATTTCGGGGGCATCGGCTTTCAGCCAATCACGGTTCAGGTTTAAATTTTGTGCGGTAGTTCTCCATCCCATTTCTTCGGGTCCGTTTTGATTAATCCTGTTATAGTTACTTCTCCTTTCGTGCCCGTCAACATTAAAGATGGGAACGACAAGCAGTGTTAAACTATCCAGCAGTTTCTCTTTTTCCTTTGAAATTAACATTTCTCTTAAAAGAAGCATAACGGCATCCTTGCCCTCTATCTCGCCTGAATGAATTCCATTTACTATAAGCAGAACCGGCTTATTAATATTTTTTACTTCAGCCGGACTGAAAGCTTTATCTTTTGATACAACCAGGTATTTCAACCCGCGTCCCTGCGGCGAATAACCAAAAGTTTTCAACTCTGCATACTGTGAGAAATCATCCAGCCGCTGAAAGTAACTCATTGATTCGGTGTAATCGGGAGTGGCAATAAAACCGGATCTTTCAAAGTATGTTATCCAATCTTCACCCGTTTGTGCAGTTAAATTAGGAACTGCCGCTAAGAGAATTATGAATGTTAAAATCGTTTTCATTTGAATAGCTTCTGTTTTTTTTATATTTAAATCAATTTATGTCTTCAAGAATATATAAAATATTTGAAATATCGAATTTTATTTTAAATGAAGATCAGGCAATCACCCAATTCTTTTTAGGATATTGTGTCTTATTTAATTGAAAGAAAAAGTATAACGGCTGTTTTGAAATGCATTATTCGATATAGAAGAAGAAAAAGCGAAGAAAATACTTTATATTTAGAGAACACTATTGGAATTTTTTAATCAAATAACATTTTATAGATTAAGTTATCAATAAATTAAGGAGTTACAATATGCACATACCTATTAAAGATCGCAGCAGCTATTTAAAGGGATTGCTTGTTGTTGCCAAAAAAGATAATGAATTACATGAACGTGAAAAAGATATAATCAGGGAAATTGCAAAAAGTCTCGGCTTCTCTCCAACATTCTACGAATACACAATCAAAAATCTTCTATCCAACGAATATATAAACGATGATCCGATAATATTCTCCGATAAAATGATAGCAAAATCGTTTATCATTGACGGATTAAGGATGGCTAAAAGCGATAATAAATTAGATGACAACGAGATAAGCTGGCTCAGAGATACAACGCTTGCTAACGGAATGGACACAAAATGGTTTGAGCAAAAATTAAAAGAAACAAAAAGTTCTCCCAGGTTATTGGAGGGAACAGAGTTTGCGCTTTACAACCTGATTTGAATTTTTTTATTATCGAATTTTCCATCAAATCTTTGTTGTTTACTTACCTTATTTCTAATTTTAAATTATAATTATAAACTCTTTCAGAAAGATGAACTCTTCCGGTTTACAACTAACGGGATATTTACATGAAAACAATGAAAGCCCTCGTAAAAAAATATGCTAAACCCGGTCTCTGGTTAGATGAAGTTCCCGTTCCCGAATATGGGATAGACGATGTTCTGATAAAAATTCATAAGACGGCTATTTGCGGAACGGATGTTCATATTTATAATTGGGATGAATGGGCACAAAAAACAATTCCAGTACCGATGGTTGTTGGACATGAGTATGTCGGCAGGATCGATGCAATCGGCAGCAACGTGCACGATGTGCGGATTGGCGAATTAGTAAGCGGTGAGGGACATATAACGTGCGGGCATTGCAGAAACTGCCGCGCCGGAAGAAAACATTTATGTCCTAATGCAGAAGGCGTTGGCGTCAATCGCACCGGGGCGTTTGCAGAATATCTTGTAATTCCCGTTTCAAACGTTTGGCATTGCGATCCTAAAATTCCAACCGATATACTCTCGATTTTCGATCCTTTCGGAAATGCAACCCACACAGCTCTTTCTTTTGATCTCTTAGGTGAAGATGTTTTAATTACAGGTGCGGGACCTATCGGAATTATGGCTGGTTTGATTGCAAAATATGCGGGAGCAAGATTTGTGGTTATAACAGATGTTCATCCTTACAGATTAGAGCTGGCAGGAAAAATGGGTTTTGCAAGAGTTGTTGACGTTACAAAAGAAAAACTGCCCGATGTGGTTAAAGAACTCGGTATGGCGGAAGGTTTTGACGTAGGTATGGAAATGTCTGGCAATCCGAAAGCGCTTAATAGTATGGTTGAAGTAATGTTTCACGGCGGTAAGATTGCTCTGCTCGGAATTCAACCGACAAGTGCCACGGTTAATTGGGATAAGGTAATTTTCAGCGGATTGACGCTTAAAGGAATTTACGGAAGACAGGTGTTTGAAACATGGTATAAAATGCAGGCGATGGTGCAAAGCGGTTTGGATATTATTCCTGTTATCACACATCGTTTTCCCGTCAGGGAATTTGAAAAAGGATTTGAACTCATGAAGGAGGGAAATTCGGGTAAAGTTATTTTAAATTGGACTAAAGAATAACATTCAATATTAAAAATAAAATATTAATGAATTTATAAAAGTTAACAGGTGGTAAAATGACAGAATTATCAAAAAAATATTATAATGATATTTTAACTTCTATCGAAGAAGAGGGGCTGTACAAAAAGGAGAGAGTTATTACGAGTCCGCAGGCAGCAACCATAGAAGTAATGGGCGGGCAGAAGGTATTGAATATGTGTGCAAATAATTATCTCGGTTTGGCTAATCATCCCGAAATAATAAAAGCAGCAAAAGAAAGTTATGATAAATGGGGCTACGGTCTTTCTTCTGTACGATTTATTTGCGGCACACAGCAAATTCATAAAGAACTTGAAAATAAAATTACAGAGTTTCTCGGAACAGAAGATACAATTCTTTACACATCCTGTTTCGATGCGAACGGCGGATTGTTCGAAACCGTTCTTTCGGCAGATGATGCAGTTATAAGCGATGAGTTAAATCACGCAAGTATAATTGACGGAGTACGATTATGCAAAGCACAAAGGTACCGTTTTAAAAACAGTGATATGAATGACCTCGAAGAAAAACTAAAAGAAGCAAAATCTAAAGGTGCAAAGCAAATGCTCATTGCTACTGATGGTGTTTTTTCGATGGATGGATACATTGCAAATTTAAAAGGCATCTGCGATCTGGCTGATAAATACGGTGCCATGGTTATGGTTGATGATTCACACGCAGTAGGATTTGTGGGCAAACACGGCAAAGGTACTCACGAATATAACGATGTAATGGGAAGGGTTGATATTATTACAGGAACACTCGGTAAAGCTCTCGGCGGTGCAAGCGGCGGTTATACGAGCGCAAGAAAAGAAATTGTTGACTTGCTTCGTCAGCGCTCACGCCCGTATCTTTTCTCGAATACGGTGGCTCCTGCAATTATTGCTGCTTCGTTAAAAGTACTCGACTTGTTAAGTGAAACAACCGAGTTGCGTGATAGACTTGAGGAAAACACGAAATACTTCCGTGATAAAATAAAAGAAGCAGGATTTGAAATTAAGGAAGGTGTTCATCCCATTGTACCGATTATGTTGGGTGATGCTGTTCTTTCACAAAAAATGGCTGCACGTCTGCTTGAGAAAGGCGTTTACGTAATCGGTTTCTTTTATCCCGTTGTACCTAAAGGTACTGCAAGAATAAGAGTGCAGATTTCCGCCGCACACACAAAAGAAGACCTCGATTTTGCGATTGAGAAGTTTAAGGAAGTAAAGGAAGAAATGTCTATCTGACCTCCCCAAACCCCTCCTTGTTAAGGAGGGGCTTTTTAATTTTATCTCTCCGATAAAGAGGGGCTTTTAAAAATTTTATCTCTCTTTCTTTTAATTTTTGTTTGATTTTGTTTAGTACCATCTCGATGTTGTAGTGGATTTCATCATTTTTAAATCTAATAATTTCGATACCGAAATCAGCTAAAAATCCGGAACGATTTTCATCGTATTCTTTTGCCTCGTATGTAAAATGAACTTTACCGTCAACTTCAATTCCAAGTTTAACTTTGGGACAGTAGAAATCAATTATAAAAGAATCAACACTATATTGCCTTCTAAATTTATATCCATCCAATTTTTTATTTTTCAGATGGTCCCATAAAATTTTCTCAGCTTTGGTCATATTATTCCGTAATTCTTTCCTTCGCCATTTTTCTTTACTTCTATTATAATGCAATGTCATGTTGAGATATTCCTTTATAGTTATTAATTTAATTCCAAGAAAATAAATTAAAAACTCAAGTATCCTATTAAATAAAAATGGAATTGCAAGACTCCTCATTTACAAGGTTTAGATCCAAAGTCCCCTCCTTAAAAAGGTTTACCTCTAAAGTCCCCTCCTTAATAAGGATGGGATTTAGGGGAGGTTGAAAGGGTATGAATAATAAAATAGAAATACACAAAGGCGACATAACAAAACTAAAAGTTGATGCAATTGTCAACGCAGCTAACACAACCCTGCTTGGCGGCGGTGGGGTGGATGGCGCTATACATCGTGCTGCGGGACCACTGCTATTAGAGGAATGTGAAACACTTAACGGCTGTCCCATCGGCGAAGCAAAGATAACAAAAGGGTACAACCTTCCTGCAAAGTATGTAATCCATACAGTAGGACCAATTTGGCAAGGCGGGTACAATAATGAAGTTGAACTGCTTGCAAACTGTTACCGTAATTCACTTAAGCTTGCAGTTGATAACGGAATAAAAACAATTGCATTTCCGGCAATAAGCACTGGAATTTATGGCTTCCCTCTGAATAGAGCTGCGAGAATAGCCGTAAGTATAGTAACGAAATTTTTAAGCGAACATGATGAGATAGAAAAAGTAATCTTTGTTGCGTTTGATGATAAAACTTACTACACCTACCAAAAGTTTTTGAATTTATAATTGTTTTTAATCTCGTTAGAGATGACCCGTTTATAGTGCAGCAGGGAATTGCCGTGATAATAGTAAAGAACGAGCACAAAATTTCGGTAGGAACGACCGATATTTTGTTTTTACTGTTATTTGGGCGGCAGGACAATTGTCCCGCCCTACGTTTTTTTGGTTTCTCTGGTTTCAACCTTAGGATGTTATAATTTCCAAAATCGCACTTGTGTTTTCTTGAGAAGAATTTGAAATGGAAATTGTGATTTGTGATTTGTGATTTGTTTGTGTTTTGCTGTTTCTTGCTTGGGGTGGCAGGACACTGTCCTGCCCCACGTATTAATACTGCTTATCTGATTGCTTGCTTTAAAATACAAACAAATTAATTGTAAATTTCATATAACAATTATTTAGTTTATTTACTGTTAACTTTAACAGGAGAGAAAAATGGAATATAGAATAGAAACAGACTCAATGGGGGAAATTAAAGTTCCCGCTGATAAATACTACGGTGCTCAAACCGCACGTTCATTAATGAATTTTAAAATTGGTGGGGACAAATTTCCGAGAGAATTAATTCGAGCTCTCGGTATTCTTAAAAAAGCTGCCGCACTTACAAACAAAGAATTAGGAACTCTAAGTGATGATAAAGCTGAGCTTATCGTAAAAGCAGCAGACGAAGTGATCGAAGGAAAGCTCGATGAACACTTCCCGCTTGTTGTATGGCAAACCGGCAGCGGAACCCAAACGAACATGAACGCAAACGAAGTGATTTCAAACAGGGCAATTGAATTAGCCGGCGGTGAGATGGGAAGTAAAAAACCTGTCCATCCGAATGATGATGTGAATAAGGCACAGTCTTCAAACGATACTTTCCCTACAGCGATGCACATTGCAGCAGTCGAGGAAATTCACAGAAGATTAATACCGATGGTAACTAAAATGCGTGATGCGCTGCAGGCAAAATCGGAAGAGTTTAAAGATATTATTAAAACAGGTCGTACCCATTTAATGGATGCAACACCTTTAACACTTGGACAGGAATTTTCCGGTTATACTCAGCAGTTAACAAACGGACTTGAGAGAATCGATGCTGCTCTGCCGAGACTTTATGAGCTTGCCCTCGGGGGAACTGCTGTGGGTACCGGATTAAATACACATCCTGAATTTGCAGTTAAATCTGCCGCTAAAATTGCTGAGTTAACAGGCAAACCTTTTAAAACAGCACGCAACAAATTTGAAGCGCTTGCCGCACACGATGCAATGGTTGAATTTCATGGTGTATTGAAAACCCTTGCAGCTTCACTTATGAAAATTGCAAACGATATAAGAATGCTCGGCTCAGGTCCACGCTGCGGAATTGGTGAGCTTATTCTTCCTGCAAACGAACCGGGCAGTTCTATTATGCCGGGAAAAGTTAATCCTACCCAGGCGGAAGCAATGACGATGGTATCCGCACAGGTTTTCGGAAACGATGTTGCGGTTAATTACGGTGGCGCAACGGGTCATTTTGAACTGAATGTTTTTAAACCTGTTATCATTTTTAACGTACTGAATTCAATACGTTTAATTTCAGATACCTGCGAAAGCTTTACCGATCATCTGGTTGTAGGAATTAAACCGAATAAAGAAAAAATAGATGAATATCTTAAAAATTCCCTGATGCTTGTAACAGCGCTTAATCCGTATATCGGTTACGATAATTCGGCTAAGATTGCTAAGAAAGCACATACTGAAGGTAAAACTTTAAAAGAAGCTGCAATAGAATTGGGAATACTTACGGAAGAAGAATTCGATAAGTATGTAAAACCGGAAAATATGATTGGACCAAAAGCGTAAAGAATAAAAATAGTTTTGAGTTAGAAACTGTCTAAAAAATTCATATTAAATTGTCATTCCCGTGAAAAATGGAATCTAAAACTTTAATTGTAAGTAAGATTCCCACTTTTCCCGATAGAATCGGGACAGGCAGTGGGAATGACACTTCTTTTTTGATGCTTCTGTTTATTTCTCGCTGTTGGGATTCTCATTCTATTTATAAAAACAGATTTTTTTAAATTCATTTCTTTTGAAAATTATTTATGGATAACTGGAACGGAATAATATCTCTTTTTATCGCCTGCATAGAACTCGTGCTGCTGATAAACCTCTTAATCTTTACAGAAAAAAACATATTAAATATTATAGCGATGTTGATGATTTTCATTTTGATGATCTATCAGACATTGGAATTCCTGATGTGTCAGCTCGGGTTGGATTTTGCATCGATGCCGTACATTGCTTTTGTTGTGATATCTTTCCTTCCGCCGCTTGGATTGATGATTGTATTTGTCTTGAACGATTATAAAAGTAAATACCGTTCACTTATATTCTTACCTGCATTGCTGCTGGTGCTTTATTATTCATTTATTATCGATCAGTTTGCTGTTACAAGCTGCGCAGTACTTTATGCAACTTATAACTATCCGCTCGGTGATTTGTACGGTTTTATATATTACACACCGATACTCATTTCAATCCTGCTTCTTATAAAACCGCTTAAGCATAGCAGCGATAAAAAGATAAAATACATTTCAAAATTGCTTCTGCTTGGAAATATTGTCATAAGTATTCCTGTTATTATCGGGTTTATTATGATGGCGACGGGTAATCATTCTTTAATTGCAAAGATTGAAAGCATTATGTGCAAGTTTGCATTCGTTTACGCAGTAATTTTAGGCATAATAGTTTTATATAATACGGCGAATAAAAATGAACGAAATAATTCTGAACATATACCTGATAATAAATAGCGGTCTGGTCACAGAGTTCCGTGCAATTGCCTACGAAATGGAAGGCGGAGACGACAGGAAAATTGCCTTCTTAAAAAGCAGGGCAAAGGAAGATTTTAATAATGCGTATAAATTTAATGCACCGCAGGATAAACAGGGAAGATTTATGAGTTATAAAAGATTCCACAAATTCGAAAAACGCGGAATGCACTTTCAACTGTTTGAAGAAATTTTCTCCCATTTTAATGTTCCCGAACATCCATTAATTTGCGTTACACCTGTTGTAGACGGCGAAATTTACGCAGGTAAATAATCTTTATTAATCCTAACCCGGATAAACCGGGAAAAACAAATTCCAAACAAAATTCAAATCTCAATTATTAAAATTCCAAACTATTTTCGAACATTGATATTTTGAATTTGGATATTATTGAAATTCTGAAATTTGTTATTTGTTATTTTCTGCCAAATCGTAACAGGATATTAATTATAAGGAACTAAAAACATTTCAATTTATTCTACACGATGGATTTATTGAATAACAAGAGTTCTTGTTTATGGTACCAGATAGATTATAACCTGAAAGATGTAAACATTGTAGTTGACAACCGTTCTAGAGTAATGAGAGATAGTCTCGTTCTGCACGAAAACTCTCCCTGCCATACACAGATACACCTGAATATATTAACCTGCAGAAAAACAAAATACTTTACTGGTTTATCACGGTAAAGGAAAGTTTGGATGGACATAATGATAAGTTTGTGAAAAGGGAAGAATTTAAATAAATCAGAGATGACATCTTTTGCAAAGATATTATCTTTAAAAGACGGTTAGATTAAGAAACTTCCATTACACTCTGGCATTCATGTATTTGTAAAATATATTGTAATTTCCTTCAGTATTATCAGACATTTTTTTCAGTTAGTGAATTTTATACCTGTAAATAGTATTTTCCCTACGGCATTTTATGTTTTTAAGCATTAAAAAAAGATGAGATTTTTACTGGCATGAAGATTGAACTAAAAATATTTGCGATTTTACTAATTATATTTTCATTAACAATTATAGGAAAAAATTTGTTTGTGAGTAGTGATATTAAAGCACCGGGTGAGAAGAAACTGAGTCAATATTACTCCGGTAAAAAGCTTGGTTCGTTTGTAAAGGATGGCAAAACTTATTTCAGGTTGTTTGCACCTTCTGCAATGAGTGTAAAACTTGTTACTTTCGAAGAGCCGGAACAAGCTTACGGAACCGAATTTGAAATGATAAAAGATGAAGACGGTGTTTGGGAAACTGTACTCGACGGTGAATTGTACAGTACTTTTTACGGTTACAGAATAAATCATTTCTCTATGCCGGGAGTAGAAAATATAATTTGTCTCGATCCGTATGCTAAAGCGGTAACTACATTTAACACATATTATAATCCGAGAAGAGCAATTGTAATAAAAGAAAATGACTACGACTGGGAAGGCGATGATTGGATTAAAACGGATTGGCGCGATCTTATAATTTATGAAATGCACATCCGCGATATGACCGAGCACTCATCTTCCGGTGTAACGGAAAGAGGAACTTATAAAGGATTGGTTGAAAAAGGGAAAACCGGAGGAATTGATTATTTAAGAAGTTTGGGAGTGAACGCAGTAGAATTACTTCCCGCACAGGAGTTTGCAAATATTGAAATTCCTTTTAAAGATTCATTGAACGGTAAGTTTAATACGTGGAATCCTTATGAAAGAAATCACTGGGGATATATGACCGCAGCGTACTTTGCACCGGAAGCGTACTACAGCGAGAACGTAAGGGAAATGCGGTGGGATGTATGGAGCGGAAAGGATGCGAAAGCTGTTAACGATTTTAAGGATATGGTAAAGGCATTTCATAAAGAAAATATTGCAGTAATAATGGATGTGGTTTATAATCATGTTTCTGAGTACGAGTTGGGCAACCTGAAAGAGATTGATAAGGAATACTACTTCCGGCTCGATGCGAACGGCAATTTTTTACAGCAAAGTTTTTGCGGCAACGATTTTAAAACCGAGAACCCGATGGTGAGGCGGCTGATAATTGAAAGCGTGCTCTACTGGATGAAAGAATACCACGTTGACGGCTTCAGGTTTGATCTCGGTAAGCTGATTGATTGGGAAACTCTTGAAGATATAATTCACGAAGCGAAAAAATTTAATCCGAATGTAATTTTTGTATGCGAACCCTGGGGCGGCGGCTACGATCCTAAAGGATTTTCAGTAAGAGGCTGGGGCGCGTGGAACGATCAGATACGAAACGGGATAAAAGGTGAAAATCCGTTCGATGGACAGGGCTGGATTTTCGGAAAATGGTACGGCAACAATAATCCCGGTAGAATTAAAAGCTACGTTAACGGTACCCTGCTTAAAGATAAACTTGGATTATTCCTAAAGCCGGAACACTCTGTTAATTATCTCGAATCTCATGATGGTTATACTCTTGGCGATTTTATACGGCTTGGTTTGGGTGATGTGAAAAAGGATGAGATAATTAAAGATATTGATGGGCATATAAAACTAACAGATAAGCAACTCGAGCTGAATAAATTAGCCGCACTATTTTTGTTTACTTCGCGTGGAATTACAATGATAGCTGAAGGACAGGAATTTGCACGAAGCAAAGTTATACCTGTGAATAATGATGTACCCGATCCGAATAAAGGAATGATTGACCACAACAGCTACAATAAAGACAACGAAACGAACTACATCAATTATCATCATGCAGAAATAAACAATGAACTTGTAAACTATTACAAAGGTTTGATTGAACTTAGAAAAAAATATGAAGCATTCCGGAGAGCAAGTTATGAGCAGGTTCATTTTTTTGATATAAAGGATAATGAATTTTCAATGGGCAGTCTGCTTTCATTTAAAAATGATAAATTTATTGTGTTGCTTAATGCAAATCCTGATAAACCGGAAGAATTCATTCTGCCTCAGGGAGAATGGAATGTACTTGTGAATGAATTTAAAGCAAGCACCGAACCTATTGGAGTTGTTTCTTCAAAAATAATTTTAAGACCTTCGACAGGTATAGTTTTAAAGAAAAAATAAATTATTACGATGGAGAAATTTAAATACATCGCCTTGTTTTTCTTCCTTATGCAAATGGCTGTAAGTCCGTTGTTTGCACAAAATAACTCTTATACTAATGGCTCTGCAGAATGGCTTGTGTACAGATTTTTCGGTGAAAAAAGTTTTCCCGATAAAGATAATTATTACACGGGTGAAATGGTTCTGGATATAAAAAATCCATCGGTTGGAGAAGAGTTAAACGGAGTGGGTGCAGTTACCCTGCGGCAGATTTATAAACAATCAATTTCTGCAATGTTTGCCGTTACTGTTAAAGTAGGTGAAAACGCAACTGAATTTTATTCTTACCTGTTGAATGTAAACGGTAAATGGATGATTCAAGCCATAAGAAAATTTTTACTTCCAAAGTTTATTTATCAAACTGTCGACTCACTTTCTCAATTAGAACAACTTTCAGATTCTACCAATTCACTTTTTAGAATGCTTAAGCTGATGACTTCAACAGATGAAGTAATCAAAACTCATTTGAGCGAGAATGCCGGATCGTTTAATGCGCTGTTAAGTGCATTCGAATCTAAGGATAAGGATAATTTTATCCGGTTGATAAATGAGCTTGGATTAAATTCCGTCTTCAAAGATAGAAAGTATCCTAATTGCACTTTTATTCAGATTGGCAGCTTTAAATCGATGGAAGTCGGATATATTAAAACAAATGATGATTCCCATCTTCCGAAGATATCGCAAAACGGATTTATTTATATCGAAGAGATTATTCCCGGCTGGTATATCTACCGTGTAATATAGAAGAATTAGTAGCTTCCCGTTAATGCCTTGCGCAAGGATTTTTCTACTGCTTGCTTAAAGCTTCGTAAGTTAACCGGTTTCTGAAAGACGAATTCTACACCTAAATCATTATATTCCTGTATAGATGTTCTATCGATTCTGCTGCTCAATATTATAACCGGCGGTTTACCTAAAATACCGGCTTTTACTAATTCCTTTACTAATTCATAACCACCCATTTCAGGCATAGTGTGGTCTGTAATTACAAGAGCAGGCGGTGATGTCCTGATTTTTTCCAGGGCTTCTTCCCCGTTCGAAGCAACATCTATCGTGTAATCCGGGGTAATGTTTTTAAGTATTTTTGAATAGAGCAGCCGGTCGGTTTTGTTATCGTCAACAATAAGTATAGTTGCCGAAGCAATTGGAAGAGTGAATTTAAAATTCGAACCTTTGCCGTATTCGCTCTCTACCCATATAATCCCGCCATGTTTTTCAATTATTTCTTTAACCAGTGAAAGCCCCAAACCGCTGCCCTTTTCACCGGCAGTTCCTTCGGTTGTAAATTTAGTATCAACCCTGAACAGCTTTTCGATGTTTTCTTCTTTTATTCCCTGCCCGGTATCTTTAACCGAAAACTCCAGAAATCGTAAAGACGCTGCCCGTTTAACGGAAAGAATAATTTTATCACCCGAAGAGGAAAATTTTATTGCGTTGGATAACAGGTTGTTGAATACCTGTGAAATTAAACTTCTATCTACAAAAATAAAATTATCTTTACTGATAGTCGAATATATTTCTACACCTTTTTGAAGAGCAGCGCCCCGTACTGAATTTATTGATTTTTCAATGAGCGATTGGGCTTCCAATCTTTCAGGTTCAAATTTTACCCTGCCGGTCTGCAGCCGGGTCCAATCGAGCAGTGAATTTACCAATGCAAGCATCGACTTGGATGAATCCTGAATGTACCTTACATATTGCTTGCGTTCTTCCGGGGTTAAATCCTGGTCATTTGCAAGCAAGTCTGTAAATCCTAAAATAGAACTAAAAGGTGTTCTTAAATCATGAGAAACAATGGATATAAACCTGTCCTTAGTCTCGTTTAATTTCATTAAGTTTTCGGTAGATCTTTTCAGCTCTTCTTCGGCTCTTTTATTAAGTGTAATATCGCTCACCAAACCATACACTCTTTGAATTTGTCCCGAAGCATTTCGAATAACATTAACCTTATTTCTTACCCATACAATATTGCCCTGTTTATTTATAATCCTGAAATCCATTTCGGAGGAGTTCTGTGTTTGACTTTTCATCAGGTTAGATAATTTCTTTTTTACGAAGTGGAAATCATCGGGATGAACAATTTTCAGAAAGAGTTTCGAATCACCTAAAAAATCTGCCGCCGAATAACCGGTTATCTTTTCAACTGCAGCGGTATAAAACAGCGGTCGCATAATATTATCGGAACGCTCAAACGTGTAAAGAAAATCATCGATGTTTTCTGTAATGTTTCTATATTTTTCTTCCGATTCCCTTATTGCTTTCTGCGCTCTTTTTCGCTCGGTAATATCACGGGTTACCATTACGATAAAGTTTCTGTCATTCTGTTCAAAAGAAGAAATTGCAAGCTCGGTATAGAAATGGGAATTATCCCGTTTCTTTCCCAAAAACTCAAATCTATCCGGGGCGTTTTTGCCATGTTCTTTAAGTCTGAAATATTCGGCTACTTTTAAAATATCGTCATTCGAAACAAGATCGAGTAAATCTTTTCCGGCAAGTTTCTCTCCCTTATCGTAACCAAATATTTTTGCAAATGAATCGTTGGCAAGCAGGACTCTACCGTCGGATTCAACTGCAATACCGTCTATTGAAGCGGTAAACAATGAAGGATACAACAACTCGTTTTCATCCTTCGGTTCTTCTTTAATAACATGGGAGAGGTAACAAATAAAATTTAATTCGCCGTTTTTTCCATTATCCGGAATAAAAATTGCTTTCGCATTAAGCCGGGTTCCGGTTTTTGTTATCAATGGTAATTCGAGCATTGTACTGGTGAGCTTATCAAATGCTTTTAAGTCGAAAATGTTATGTTCGAAATAATCGGGAGCGATAAGCGCTTTAAAATCCTTCCCATCAATTTCTTCTTTAAGATATCCGAGGCGCTCTAAAAAAGTTTGGTTTGCAAAAAATATTTCGCCTTTGTTATTTATTTTACAAATAAGCTCATCGGTATTGGCTACTATTTTCTTGAATTCTTCAACAAAGGATTTTAATTCAAGCTCTTCTTTAACTTTCCTGGTAACATTTGTGCACATTACAATTATGGAATTCTTGTTGTCGGCATAAGAAAACTTTGCTTCAAAAATTTCCTTTGCATGTTCCTTACCGAAGATGTTGAGGTTAACTTTCCAGATTTTTTCCTTTTTAAGGTCGTTCTTAATATTTTCGAAAAACCTTTTATCGAACAGCTCTAATGTGCTGCCGAAAAAGGTTCCGAGCGCTTCCGATTTTTTCAATCCGAAAAGCTTTTCAGATTGTTCATCCCAGTATGTAATATTGCCTTTGTTATCAAGTACAAATAAAGCGTTAGATAGATTATTAACAATAGATTTATAGTAATTTAATTCATCTATTTTTCTTGTGAGCTTTTTTTTCTCTTCTACTTCGGTGGTAATATTATTGAAGAAGAAGAAAAGTAATTGAAGAACTCCCCGTTTACTAAAAACAGGTTCTATATTACAGTTAAAACAATATATAGTCTTATCCTGCTTAACTTCAAAAATGAACTTAGCCGGCTCTTCATTTATACGGACGGTTTCAATCTTATTTGAAAGCAGGGAACCGGCATCTCCACCGAACAGATCAACAATATTCTTTCCGTTGATTTGCCTGTCAGTTAGGTTTAAGTTTTTTAATGCACTTCCGCCGGCAAACTGAATCTCGAGCTTAGAATTAGTTACAATAAAAACATCGTTTATTTTGTGGAAAGCTTTTTCAATATAATCCGCTTTTAGTTCAAGCTTGTCTTTTGTTTCTTTTAGTATTTTTATATCCTCTAATAACAGCAGCCCGCCAATAAATTTATCTTTTTCATATATCGGCGAACCCTTTAAAATCAAATCAATTTGTCTTCCGTCGCTTGTAATTATGTGATTAAGTTCTTTTTCGAAAGGCAGACCCTCTAATAATTGCTGTAAATCAGCTTGAATACTGATATTCGGAAAGAGTTCGGTTGTAAAGATGTTTTCCCCGAAAATAGCGGGAATTTCGAGATGATATAGGAGTCCTAATTTTCTAACGTTCTGATTGACATAGTCTATCTCACCCGTTTTAGAAAACGTTATAATGCCTATTGGTGCTTGTTCAATTATTTTATTTGTTTTTTCTAACATAAAAGCGAGTAGGCCGGAATAAACCGGCCTTACCCTACCCTCCGTGAGTTTCGCCCTCAATGAGTTACCCTAGGCAGTAATTATTACAATAATGATGCTAAATTTATTTGACTGATTTTATAAATTGTTCAAAAATATCTATTGAGAAGAGCTGTTCATCTAACTTTCTAATTCTTAACAAGTTATGGTGATTCATAGAATAATGTTAGAATAAACTGATAATTCGCTCAGCTAATTTCTTTACCGCGTAAATATAGTTAATGTCTCATAATGATTCCTTCCAATTATTTTAACACAACCATCAAATATTTTGATGATATACTCTACTTTAATTGGTTTTCGGATTTTACAATAAACTCATCTCTTTTTACCTGTCCCGACTTTTGCGCATAGGCGTCAACTTAATTGTCCTGACTTTTAAGCCCAAGTTAATTATGGCTTTAGTATAACTCTTTAATCAGTTTTGGTTAAAACCAATAGCCCGTTAGTTAATTTAATCTACGACCTAAAGAGCTTGTGTTA
>BDSV01000166.1 GCA_002898075.1 bacterium BMS3Abin03 | reverse complement strand
TTTGGATGAGTATAATGAAAAGCCCCAGATAAAAATCAATTCGATTAGGTTGGCGGAACCACCGGATAATATTTCTCAGAAAGATTTCCTTGCAGTATCCCAAAGGGATCCGGATGAAATGCTGGATGAACTGACACAAAGGATTGAAAAAATTTCCGATAATAATATTAAAACCTTACTGACAAATATATTTGCCGGAGAACGGCTGGAAAAATTTATGACTGCACCTGCCGGTAAATCGTGGCATCATGCTTACATTCATGGCTTAATAGAACATACGCTTGAGATGATAAAAATATGTGATTTGATGTGCGATTTTCACAAAGAAATGAACCGGGATTTGCTGATTGCCGGTGCTATGCTTCACGATTTCGGAAAGACGGAAGAATTAACTTACGATACTGCATTCAATTACAGCGATAAAGGAAAGCTGATCGGGCATATTGTAATTTGCGCCGCAATGATTGAGGAAGAAACAGGCAAAATTTCCGGGTTTCCTGAAGAGCTTAAAAACCTTCTAATTCACCTGGTATTAAGTCACCAGGGTAAACTTGAATATGCTTCACCCGTTGTTCCGAAAACAGTTGAGGCAATTGCATTATACCAGGCGGATGAATTGAGTGCGAAAGTTAACGCTTATAAAAATGCGTTGCTGACAGAAATAAAAACCGCAGGCAAATGGACGAGATTTATAAATCTTGCACAAACCGATTTATACAAACATGAAATTCCAACCGAACTTGAAGAAGAAATTAATAAATCACTATTTGAATAATATTAAGGAGAAAGAAATGAGCTCAGCTTTTACCAAAATCTTTTTTGTTTTCTTCCTGCTATTTATAGCCGGTATCAATGCTCAATCGTTGGATGAACTGATGCAGAAGGGCGATAGCTATTACTCCGTATGGGATCATCAAAACGCACTTAAGACATACCTGCTGGCAGACAGCTTGTACCCCGGCAACTGGGAATTAATGTGGAAGATTAGTCGTGCTTATGTCGATATCGGCGAGAAATTGCCGCAGGAAACAAGCGAAGAGGAAGATCAAAAGAAAGCGATGTATGAAAAGGCATTAGCTTATGCAGATAGCGCGGTAAAGCTTGCACCCGATCAGGCGGAAGCTTACGTAAGAAGAGCTATCGCTAACGGAAGAATTGCTTTGTTTGAAGGTGTGTTCTCGGCTATCGGATCGGTAAACGATGTAAGAGATGATTGTGAAAAGGCGATAGAACTCGGTAACGGGGGAAATTATACACAAGCCCTTGCTCATTATGTTTTAGGCAGAGCTCATTATAAAGTTTCAGAAAAACCTTATTTGCTACGGCTACCGCTCGGACTTGGCTGGGCAGATATGGATGATTCAATCCGTGAACTGGAAACCGCAGTTAAACTCAAACCGAACTATAGAATGTTCTATCTTGCGCTTGCAAAGTCTTACTTCGAAGAAGATGAATATGAAAAGGCAAAGGAAACTCTTTTACAATTGGAAAAAGCACCGTTTGTTGATGAAGACGATGACAAAGTTTTAGAAGAAGCAAAAGTATTAATGAAAAAAGTAGATGAAGAACTTAAGTGATGCAAATTGATAAATTGCTGATTGATAAATTAAAGAGTGCCCGCTCGGTTGTGTTTTTTACCGGTGCGGGCATTTCTGCCGAGAGCGGCATTCCTACTTTCAGGGGCAAAAACGGAATATGGAATAAGCTAAAACCCGAAGAGCTTGCAAACTTTAATGCATTCATGCAAAACCCCGATATGGTTTGGGAATGGTATAACCATCGGAAAAAGATCATCCACGAATCGGTACCGAATCCCGCTCATTTAACTATTGCCGATATGCAAAAATACTTTGATGATGTTACGGTTATTACTCAAAATATCGATAATCTTCATCGTAGAGCAGGCAGCAATAAAATATTTGAGCTGCATGGAAACATAGAGAGGAATTACTGCGTTAAGTGCAAAAAGTTTTATAATGAAGAATTGGATTTTAGCGAAGGTGTGCCGAAATGCGATTGCGGCGGTCTGATAAGACCGGACGTTGTTTGGTTCGGAGAATTTTTACCGCAGGATCAGTTTAAAGCCGGCGAGAAAGCGGCAATGAATGCAGACATCTTTTTTATTATCGGCACTTCCGCTGTTGTATATCCTGCAGCGGGATTGGTTTATACTGCAAAGCAAAACGGTGCTGTTCTTGTTGAAATAAATGTAACTGAAACGGAGATTTCCTCTATTGTAAATTATTCATTTTTGGGTAAGGCGGGAGAAATTCTGCCGGAGATATTGAATAAGTATAAAACCGCGGTTAATCTTTAAGCCCGACTTTTTTACAAAGCTTTTGTAATTCCAATTGTTCATTTTTATTAAGTCCATTCATCTGTTCGGTGATTAGCTTAACCTGCCCGGGTAAAACATTTTTAATTTTTTCTTCGCCCTTTTCTGTAATGTGAACAATATAAAATCTTCTGTCGTCCTTCCATCTTTTTCTTTTTACATATCTGCGCTTTTCCAGGTTATCGATTACCATTGTAATATTGCCGCCGCTCCTTAAAAGTTTTTTCCCTAAATCTTTTTGAGTAAGCGGGCCGAGATGATAAAGTGCATCCAGCACATTAAATTGGCTTTCACTCAAACCAACTTTTGCTAATTCATTATTCACCTTTGAATTTAATGAATCGGCAGCACGCATCAGTTTGATGAATGAATTAAGCGCACATATTTCTTTTTTTAAACCTTTAAAATGTGTACCCATAACCAATTATTACCAGTTCAACCTTATAAATATAAAATTACTTTCTTTTATCTGTTGAAAAAAGACTAAGAACGATAGTAAAAAGAACCGCTCCGATAACCGTCCACACTATTGGGTAAACAATCCCGCGAATTTCTATAGGAAGAATCTGCGGTAAGTTAAATTCTCTTGCCAGCCAGGTACCGATTAGTGCACCGATAAATCCAACAATAGCGGAAAGAATGCACCCGCCGCGATCGAAACCTACCAGCGACCGTGCAATTGAGCCGATGATTACAGCAATTATGAACATTATTACAATATCTAAAAACGACACCTTACCTCCTTAGGTTGTTTATCGAAAAGTAAATTATATGCGCCTCAATATCAATTAAACCAACCGTCTGAAAATATAGGAAGTTAAATTTGATAATATTCTAAAATTAATGAGTTCCCTCTAAAAAGCCGGTATCATTGATTGTCATTCTCACTGCCGAAAGCATTCCTTCGGAAGAAAGTGGGAATCTCTTTACTTACCTATCATAGCCCCCCTACCGTAATAACTTTAGAAGATTTAAATACTTTCATCCTCAAAGAGACTGAATGGGCATGTTATGTTTAACGGTTAAAACCGTTTCTTCTGAGGTGGTGGTTTTCGCTTTCAGTCACCCAACTAAAAGAGACTGTTGCAGAACAAATTTTTGTCACACTGATTCCGATTTATCGGAAGAAGTGTCTCAATTATATTAAGGACGAGATTCTTTATTCCGCTGCGCTCCATTCAGAATGACAATTCAGACTTGTACAACAAAGACTGAAAGTTGTGTGTTAATGGAAAGTATTTTATTAACTCCTAAATTTATTTAGGTAAGAAAAACACAGATGAACAAACAAAAAACAATAGCGGTTAAAAACCGTTCCGCTAATTTTTCCACAGTCTCACAGTCTCATTTTACCACCATCTCACCATCGTAGTGCTAATCCATATAAAGATAAAAATAAATCCCAATCGCAAATACAACGATGATTGAAGCAATAATTGCTACCACAATCGAATTAAGTACAGCCATAAAATCTCCCTCAAGATAATTATATTTCAAATATAATTATAAATTTTTATTCGGAACACGAACAAATTTTGCCCTGATAAATAAATGAAGAATTTTATTAAAAAAATATTTATACACAAAAATATTATGAGAAATTAATTATGCCCTATATCAAAATGATTAAAGAAGAAGAAGCAACCGGGGAATTGAAAGAAATTTACACAAAGGTAAAAGACGAGCGTGGAAAGCTTTCCAACATACTCAAAATTCATAGCTTGCTACCCAAAACAATGCTGACGCATC
This sequence comes from bacterium BMS3Abin03, assembly GCA_002898075.1. Taxonomy (GTDB): domain Bacteria; phylum Bacteroidota; class Ignavibacteria; order Ignavibacteriales; family Ignavibacteriaceae; genus BMS3ABIN03. Next base: position 628 of record BDSV01000166.1, on the reverse strand, counting down.
TCGATTTTTATATGTCGATCATGTTCGCCAAATCCGGTTTAAGAAGAGCGGACAGAGAACTGATTGCAACCGTTGTTTCTGCTGCAAATAAATGTGCCTACTGTGTTAATCATCATGCAGAAGCGTTAAAATTTTACTGGAAAGATGATGAGAAAGTTAAACAAGCCGCCGAAGATTTCAGGCAGCTCGATTTACCCGTGAAAACAAAAGCAATTCTGGAATATGCGGAAAAATTAACTCTTCACCCGGATAAAATGGGCGAAGCAGATGTTGTTACTCTCAGAGATAACGGTTTGAGCGACGAAGAGATTCTTAGCGTTGTACTGGTTACAAACTATTTTAATTTTGTCAACAGGGTGGCAAACGGTCTCGGTGTCGATTTTTCCGAAGAAGAAATGAAAGGTTATAAATATTAACCTGTTGTCATTCCGGGCTCCGACCCGGAATCTCATATTAAAAATGAAACTTTGTCGTCCTGATATAGTCTTTCTTATGTAATTAAAAGTAAATTAAACAATGGCAAAACTCAAACAAGGATTCATTCAAATATATACAGGGAACGGTAAAGGAAAAACAACCGCTGCAATAGGACAGGCAGTGCGTGCCGCAGGTTTCGGTTTGAAGACAT
>BDSV01000165.1 GCA_002898075.1 bacterium BMS3Abin03 | reverse complement strand
CCATTTTTATCTATAGCAATACCGGGATCACCGCCATGCAGATCAACCGGGGAGCCGGTGCAGGTATCTTTGCCACGCCAGGAATCACCGCCGTCCGTCGTTACATAAATTCCCTCACTTATAAAAAACGGGATAAAGTTAATCGTATTTGCCGATGAAAAAAGTAAATTATCATTTTTCGGACTCTTAACAATAAAAACTTCAGACTGGTTTACATTACCCGGATAGATTCTGTAATTGTTACCAATTGTTAAAGCACTTTTTTTAAACGTACTATTTTGTGGATATGAAACTGATAAAAATACAATGGATAGCAAAATTATAAGTATCCGATTTTTTGAACCGGACAATTGATATTTATTTGATATTTGTGATTTGGTCTTCATCATTTGCAATTTTATTCATCTCTTTTTGTTATTAAAATATATTCAAATACAGTTAAAATGTATAACCGAGATTCAATGATCCGAAATAATTCCTCGGCTCACCGGCTTCATAAAACCTGCCGGTTGTGGAGTTCGTATTTGTGAATCCGACATAAACAAGGTCGGTTATGTTATTCATACCACCTGAAATCATAAGATTGAATTTACCGAAGAGCATATCAAAACCAAGTACAGTATTCAATATATTATATGCATTAGTTTTATCACTGTTTGCGTCATCGACCCACAAGCCGCTTACACTCATATAGCTGATTTTTACAAAGCCGGTTACAAAACTGCTGAACGTGTAAGCATAAGAAAGCGCCGCATAAATATTATGTACCGGAACACTGGGCGCATAGTTGCCCGAAAAATCTTTTACGGTTACATCTCCCGCTTCATCAATTACTTCAGTTATATAATTGTCATAAACAAAATTGGAATAAGTATAAGAAATATTAAGCTTCAATCCCTGGAAAATATCGGTAACAGTTCCAAATTCTATTCCCTGGCGTGTTGTTTTTGCGGCGTTTCTAAAGAATACATCACCGGCTTTTTCAAACGGTACAATCTCATTTTCTATTATTATGTTAAAATAAGTTGTTTCAAAAAGAATATTTGAGAAGAACCCGGATTCGGAAGAGATAATATTTCCTTTAATTCCTATCTCAAAGTTTTTTGATTCCTGGGCTTCCAGTTCACCATTATACAGTTTCGAAGGATCAAAACTATCCAGCTCATTTTTTGCAGGGCTATCGAAACTTAAACCGTACGATGCGTAGATTGCCATATAAGGTGTTAACTTATAATTCATTGCAAACTTTGGTGTAAATCCGTCAAATGCTCTATGATCGTTTCTTGACGGCAGGGTCTCTTCGGTTAAATCGTAAACAACGTGATCAAATCTTCCCGTTACTAAAGCATATAATTTATCTTTTAATATTTCAAAATTATCGGATAAATAAAAACCTGTGTTGCTAATTTTTTCATCGAGCAATTGCTTCAACTGATCGCCTTTCAGCCCATTAATGTTATCATAGTATTCTGTGCGGGCAGGTTGTAATAATGCATCTCCCCCGATAGAGAATTCATTTTTCAGATTCCAGAATTCACTTTTGTTAACATATCGCGCGGTTAATCCAAAACCATATCTATTTATTATTTTGTACAGCTTTGAAGGACGGTAGAAATATTTTATTGTACCGTAAGAGGTAATTTCAATTTCATTATTTAAATCGCCGCCGAACTTGGCGTTAAATCTTATGCCCAACCTGCCTTTAGTGGATATTCTCTTTTTATCGCGATCGACCATTCTCTGATCTGCCTGATAGGGGTCTTCAGCAAATTCCTCTTTAGTTAAAGCGCCGGGAATTTTAATTAACCCATCAACGAAGTAACCGAGAATTTTAAGCGATGTATGGTCGGCAGGGGTGGTCTCGAGAACTGTATTTAAGATGTGCCAGTATTCGTTGTTATGTTCGCGGTATCCTTTGTAGTTATGATAGCTGTAAGTTGCAAGGAATCCGTAATCTTTTGTACGAATCCCTGTTTTAATTCCGTTTCTTCTTAAATTAAAAGAGCCGAATTGATTAAAATTAGTTGTAAAAGATCTTGAGAAATCAATATCGTTTATGAAATTAATAACACCGCCGGGAGCATTTGTGTAAAGCGATGATGAATTACCTTTTGCAATTTCTATTTTGCCGATAGAATTAAAATCGATTGCTTCAATTCTTGTTTGTCCGTCAGGTTCGGATTCTGGAATACCATCCAATAAAATTCTTACCCCTCTTATTCCCGAATTTGAACGGCTTCCGAAACCTCTTATTGAAATTCTCACATCGTGGTTTCCGTAACGCGACTGCATAAACACACCGGGTACAGATGCTAAAACTTCATTTATGCCGATTTTTCTGTCGAAAACAAAATTTGTATTATTAATTCTATAAACCGGGTAGGGAATATCGATTATCCGTTTTTTAACTCTTGTACCGGTTATCACTACATTATCTAATTCATAATAAAGCGTATCTAAAGAAAAATACGGCGTAGTAGAATCTGACCGGACTTCAGTTTGAGAAAAAGTATTGTTCTGAGTAAAAGAGATGATAGTCAATAAAGTGAGTATTATATTTCGAACCATCTTGAATACCTTTCCTATAAATTAAAATTATTATACTTAATATTAACTAAAAATGAACTATTATGCTTATCGTAACATAAATTAGAAACTGCGCTGAATCCGGCTGTATTTACCGGTTGGGGAATTGAAAGAATAAGATTTTAAAGCGATTATTAAATTGCAGCGATGTTAAAATAAGTTGAAATCTTTAATGGCAAATTAGTGTGAGAATAATAAATTATAAGTTTTCTCTTACTTGTTCTTCAAAGGCGTGCCGGGGGTATATGTGTTGTTCGGCATATTTTATCATTTCAGTCGCTAAGGTTTTCAAACGTTGTTCAACTTTTTCATTTTTACAATTTCCGTCAACATCAAATACCGAACGAACATTTGCAATTGAAACTGGAGACGGTAATACAAGTGCACCAACATGAGAGCAAATGCTTCTTAGCTGTTCGAGAGATTTTATCGCTCCAATAGAGCCGCTCGCAACCCCAAGCAGCGATACCGGTTTGCCGGACAGGACGGATGGATAACCGAGATTTTCAATAATTAATTTTACTACGCTGCTTAAACCTCCATGATATTCAGGTGTTGAAATGATAATTCCTGCTGCTTCGGTTAATATGCGTTGTAATTTCTTTTCGTCGGATTTTGGAATTAGCTGACCGGGGAAGGGGAGTGTAAAATCAGCCGGGTCGATTAAAATTAAATCAACATTATTTGATTTTAATATTTCATCTTGCACTATTTTTAGTGCATGAGCACAAGAACCGTCTTTATTTAAACTGCCTAAAATTGTTGCTATCTTCATTAAATAATATCCTGTAAATGATTGGTTGATTTTATATCTAAATTAAATTGTGCTGAGTTTAACCCTAATTATTTTTTACCAATCACCATAAAATAATTGTTACCAAAGATATAGATTTTTATAATTAACTTCACCGTTAACCTTTTTTTTTGTAATCTGAGTAATGATCGGGAAGCAGTATTGTAAGACCGTAATTTTTCAATATCCGACAAAACATCATTCGGTATTAAAATTAAAACTCATTCAAGCTAAAATTTATAGTTCACCATTATAAAACTTCCCGATGAATTAAAGCCGGTAGAAATGTTAAGGTTTTCATTTTCGACCCTGTGAACAAACGGGATTAAATAACCGACAGCGCTGCCGACTAATGCCCCCGTGATGATATCGGTTGGAAAATGTAAGCCGGCTGAATATCTTAAAACACCAACTGTTGCTGCAAGCGCTAAGCTTCCCGCCCATACAAAGGGTTTCCAACCGGAATTAGGATAATAATCGCTGTAAACGGTTGAGACAAATACTGCCATTGCAAAAGCGGCGGTTGCGTGCCCCGAAAAGTATGAACGTTTTACACCCTTGGTTTGCTTGACTTCTAACGGCGCATCACCATTGTAGGCAAAAGGTCTTATGCGCCTGGTTAAACCTTTCAATAGGAATGGTAATGCCTCGGAGAACATCAGGGTTTCAAGATACATTGTTAATACAGGTGTGAAATCGCTACGGATCTCACTTGATATTGCCAACAAGCCGGGTGAAAGTAAAGAAGTAACCAATAAAACATTGCTTGCTCTTCCTGCACTCGGCAACCAGTTGTATGTAGCCCCTCTATCGAATTTATTAATGCCTTCTCTTCTGAGTTCACTTATCTCTGATACGGTTAACGGATGAATATCATCGTTCGTAGGGAATGCAATACCTGCTATTATCAATCCGCTGCCAAAGATGATACCTTCGGTAGTAAGGTTAAGTTTATAGGGTGATTGCCCAAAGGAAAATGACTGAATAAATAAAATAATTATGAATAACGATAAGTACTTAAGCTGCCGGGAAGTAAAAAGAAATGTTAATTTATTCATTCGTCATTTTTTTTCTGATTTTATAAAAGCTTTTGCACTGCTGAGAATCATTCCATAGAGGAAGAGAAAACTACTATTAAAAATAAAAATAATCATAATGATTGAATTTTGGAAATACAATTCATTTAGAAAGTGTTAAATAGGTTTTATTAATGTAGTATAAGAAACGCTGACATGTTGTACAATTCCAATTTGCATTACGCAATGTAATTATTTTTTAATATTAAAATAGAACGATACAATTTGAGAATTCATCAATTAATTTACTCAAGTTGATTTTTTAATTACTGCAGTAATATTGTTGTCCGTCACTGTTCACACTGTAACGGTTTTGAATTATATCGTCGCATTTATGTATGAATTTTGTGTAATTAGTTTTATCGAAGCGAGCAACTAAGACATAAAAACTTTCTTTTATAAAAATTATGATGAGCAATGAAATCAAGAAATGAAATATTAAAACTCTTTTCCGAAAATAGAGAATTCTTAAAAGAGAATTTTCATATTGTTAGAGTTTGTATTTTTGATTTCTATGCATGCGGTGATAACGAAAGCGGCAGCGATATAGACCTTTTACAAATTGGTTTTCGGATTTTGGTTTTATTATAAAATAAGCTGTAGGGGACATAAAAATAAGTTTCATTTCAATACAAATTATTTTATTGAAACTTCTATTTTAAAAAACAATCTTATAAATGAATCCGCTTTAAAAAGAAAAGCATAGTGAAAACAAAAATAAAAAAGATATAAATATTTAGCGGATTCGCACTTTTGGATGAATGACACTCAAGGATACGGGTTTTTTAGAGTACGCTTATAAATGATTAAAAAACATAAAAATATAACTGGCATAGTGGTTGTAAAACTAAAGTGAACAAAAATAATGAGGGATGCTATTATGGAAATATTTTATTTACAAGTTATTCTATTTTCCGGTATTGTCGGTTATATACTTTTACATTTGTGGGATATTAGAAATAACAAAGTTTAAGATTAACTTTCGTTTTGCGTTTGTTTGAAGAATACCTAAACCAGATATGAATGGTATAAATAAAGGGACTGTGTTGCCGCGGTCCCTTTTTTATTGTACTGCCGCTGTACTAACAAGAAAAGTCATCTAATAAATAATTAATATGTTTTAATATTTTCTCTTCCTCAATCCAACAATACTTTGAGATAAATATATAGTATTAGCACTTACATCTTTGTTCTTTTACGAAGATATTTATGAATGAGTCCACAACTAATTTAACTAATCACATTATTCAATTATTATTTTAGATTCAGTCAATTGATGAGAAAAATCTTTTGTCTTTTTACTTTTATCTTTCATCCTGCAACTTTCTAAATTTGATGGAGGGATTAGTCATCACACTTTTTGTTTTTTATGTTATCGGTCATTTATCAGGTCAGTTCCGACAAAAGTCAGGGATCAGAAACCAGATCAATTCTTCATTAGCATTATATTATAATTAAACAAGATCAGTTAGCTTATCTTGCAACTTCCCTACGCTATGAGTTCCATTAAGCTTATTAAGAGTAAAGTGAAAAGCAGTTCCTTTACCCGGCTCACTTTCAACCCAGATTTTACCGCCACATTTTTCAACTAATTCTTTGCATAAAATTAAGCCGAGACCCGTCCCTTTTTCATTCTTCGTACCGAGCGATGTAACCTGTGTGTCTATCCTAAACAATTTCCCCACAGTATTTTCGTCCATACCCACTCCATTATCCGCAACAACAATCTCTACGATATTATTCTTTATATGGGTCATAACTTTTACCTCTCCGCCCTCATTGGTAAATTTTATAGCATTCGAAATCAAATTCTGAACTAACGAATGCAGCATGTTCCGGTCAGTATAAACAATTAGGTCGTTAGTAATTTTTGTAGTTATAGAAATCCGTTTATTATGTGCATTGGCAGTTAATAAGCGAATAACTTTGTCAATCGCTCTTTTTAAATGAACATTCCTGGGTTCATATTTCATTTTTCCGGTTTGAATTCTTGACCAATCGAGAAGATTATTAAGCAATTCATATAAGCTTTCGGCACTCTGATTGAGATCCGAAGCGAAATCTATTATCTCCTGCTTTGTCATGTTGTCAATATCGTTTACAAAGAAATCGGATATTGAAAGTAAAGCTTGAAACGGTGCTCTCAAATCGTGCGAAATAATCGAGAAGAATTTATCTTTAGTTGCATTTAATTCTCTTAAGTATTCTTCAGATTCTTTTAGAGCTTCTTCCGCCTGTTTACGTTCAGTTATATCAGTTACAATGCCAAGTATGGCTACTTTTCCACCATAGTTTATTAGCTTGGTATTCAGTATTGATTCAATTCTACCACCGGTTTTTGTTCTTATCGCATAATCGAGAGGCTGGACTTCTTTTCCTTCAATATGTTTTTCAAAATTTTCTATTATTGATGACCAATACTCAGGTTCAATAAGAACTTTAAATTCAAAATCTTTAGAATAGAATTCCTCTTTTGAATACCCGGTAATTTCCTCACATAGTTTATTGGCATACACCACTTTTTCATTTTGTACTATAAAAATCATATTAGGGGAATTATCAGCCAGATTTCTGAATTTCTCTTCACTTTCTCTTAATTCTACCGTTCTTTCTTCAACAAGTTGTTCCAGATGAAGCTGGTGTTTTTTAAGTTCTGTTTCATACCTAATCTGTTCAGAAACATCACTACCATAAAAATATAAGGATTCTGTTTCTTCATCTCTCTTGGCAGTAAATAAAAAGTGCTTATCCTCAATCTGTTCAACAAACTGAAAATGTTTGGTTATTGAGATACTATTAACAACCGGATTCTCTATGTTGGTAAAAAGAGAGTAGATAGATTTACCGGATAAATCTTCATTGAAAATGGATTCGGCAGCAGGGTTGGCTCTAATTATAGTACCGTCGTATTTCGCACGGAACACAGGCGCAGGATTCTGCTGAACAAAGTTGGCTTGCAGTCGTAATTTTTCCGTTTGACTATAAACTTTAGAATTTAAAATATTAAAAGCTTCTGTAAGCATTCCAATCTCATCTGAATTCTTAACTTCCATTACATACCTGTAATCGTTAGTCTGTGCAACATGTTTAATTGTTTTTACAAACTTTATCAGCGGTTTTGTAATTAAGCGGTTCAGGTAAAAATAAAATAGAATAGCAAGTATAAGTATTACAATATCCAACCATAGAGCAAGCTGCCAGACTTTACTGATCTTCAGATCTCTTTCGGCAACTGAAAATCCTGTTACTAAGTAGACATCAATACCTTCATCCATGTGTATTTTTCTGGAAGTATGGATGATATTATTTTCCTCAAAAAAAGTATTGGAATTAAATGCTTTAAGTGTTGGAAGTTTGACATTTTGAGAGGATGCGATACTTATTACCGAACCTGATTCATCCAGCAAGCCAATGTAAACTATTGATGAGTCATTCCTTAAAATTGAAAACAGTTCATTAGCATATTCATAATTTTGTTCACCTAAAGCCAGCGAAACCGTTGAAGATAAAATCTTCATAGTATTCTGTGCTTTATTCTGGATAAATTCAGTAATCTGTTTTTCTTCATGGGCAGGGAAGTATAAAACGTTTATAATAAACGCGGCAAAGAATATTAAAGAAACAAGAATAGTTATTTTATTCTTTATCGAAAGATTACCGAACTTATGTTTTAATTTAAATTTGAACATTACTTTTTGATTATATTCCTTTTCAAATAAATCACACTTTACCTTAAAGGGTAATCACTCTCAGTATAATTTTTTTCGTTTATTTTAAGCACTTTAACAGATTCGGGGAATTCATTTATCATCGATGCGTTAACAAAACCTATGGCACCTTTGTTTGAAGCAATGAATTCTATTACATCTTTTTCAGTAGCACTTTTATTTGGTACATGTTGAATTTCTCCGGTTAACATTTTACCGATCCATTCAAGACGGATTTTCAAATGTGATAAACCGGTTACAGTTTTAAAAAACCTTTCCACAACGTCTGATTTATTCTTATAGTCTGAAAGCGTTATATACTCTTCCCCGTCGTTTACAGATTCCCATCTAACTACATTTGCAGTATAGATGCGCTCTAATTCTTCAAGAGTTAAAGATGTAACAGGGTTCTTGGAATTCACAATCACAACAATTTGCGTATATAGATTATTTGTCGATATAAAAGCTAAAAAGATAACAATCATGATTCTGTAAATTTTAATATTTTTCATTTTCTAATCAATAAGACCTAAATTAAAGAATACTATAACAGTAGCTTATAATTATTGAGAATCTTTGAAATTACTAGAGTCTTTGTTTTACTATTTCCAAACTGATTAAGTGAAAACGGATAATCAGTATTTGTAAAATTCTTATTATTTATTTTAACAATCTTTACCGAATGCGGGAGTTTATTAATCTGTAATACATCAATGAAACCTATAGCACCGGCATTTGTAGGAACACATTTTATCAATTCGTTTTCAGATGAACATTTTATAGGTACGCGCTGAATTTTTCCTGTCAGCATTTTCCCAATCCATTCCAAACGTATTTTGGCATGTGACAGATTCGCGACGGTCATAAAATATTTATCTGCGACTTCTGATTTTCGTTTGTAATCCAAAAGAGTTATATACTCGCCATAACCATTTACAGATTCCCATTGAACTACATCGGCAGTATAAATCTCTTTTAATTCATTTAAACTCAACGAAGATATGGAGTTTTGCATATTCACAATAACAATAATTTGTGCAGGTAGATCATTAATTGAAATAAAAGTCAGGATGAGAATATATATGATCCGGTATATTTTATTCATTTTTTAACCCCGTAAAATCTAATTAAAGAATACTGAAATCGCAGCCCATAACATTTCATAGTTTTTAAAATTATTAGGGACCTTATTGTAAATATCTCCAAATTGATGGATATGATATTCTATCTTTATTGCTATATTAGAATTAGGTCGGAAAGATGTTCCCAAAGTATAGCGGTGTAATGTATTTCTGTAAACAAAGTGTCTCGGGTCTTCAAAAACATTCAATTCAAAAAACGGGGTTAATTTATCGAAGAAGGTATAACTCAGGTTTATGAAGTAGAATGTTTTTGAAAAATCAGAGCCATCAAATGCGTAAGTGTTAAGTGTATCGGAGATGTTGGATGCGTCAATAAGAGCAACATCGGTAATATCACTTTGAACATATTCGCCTCGCAATTTAAAATTGCCTATTAAATATCTCAGGTCAAATCCAAATGTTTTTCTTGTTTCATTTTCATTTACATTCGGAAGAATTGGTATGATAGTATTAACGGGCTGTCCTGTAACAGCAGCTTTTTTCATCATAGCGTTCATGTCTAAATAGGGTCTAATATCGAATCTGCTTTTCTCTGTATAAAAAGAAGTTCCGATAGTCAGATTATGAACAGGCGGTTCGACCTGAATTCTAAACCCGATGCCTTTATTATTGTTAACATCATAGTTATGTTCGTCGGTATCAGAACCGTTCCCGATATAAGCGTTATAACCGATAGCCCAGTTATCAATTAAAAACTCACCGAGAATTCCGAGGTTTTGCTCGGGCGGTATTATTGTTCCGGCAGAAGTCTGTGACAGAAATTCATCTTCGTACATTAAAGGCAGAAGGATAGAATTAAATATGGGTGAATTATATTTACGGGTATTGTAATATCCGAAAGGAGCTAAAAATTTACCACCTCGTATCCGTAACCATTTATCATAACGATATTCGAACCATCCTTCCAAAAGATCAAACGCGCCTTTATTCTCTACGGATTCGTTTCCTAAAAAAGTTCCATTTTGAAATCGAATAATAGCAAATGCTTTCCAATTTTTGTAAAAATGAGAATTTAACAATATGTGAGTGCGTAATAGCATAAACGTGGATGGGGGGTTTTCTGTTGCACCGTTGAAGAATTGTTTCTTAGAAACATCCCGTCCTGCTAAATCCAAATATCCATAAATAGAAATTGGTTTCTCCTGACTCAGAAGGCTTTCAGAAAAACATAAAATAAGGACCAGTATTAAATATGGAATATTTTTGAATCTATTCATTTTACACTTATTTCTCATTTCAACAACTTTTGATAATAGAACAATTTAATTATACGTCACAAGAATTTCAGTTAACAAGCTATTCAGTTCATCCCTGGTAAATGGTTTTGGCAGATAATGTGTGCATCCTTCACTCAGGAATTTCTCTTCAATACCAGGTAAAACATAAGCCGTTATTGCAACTATAGGCGTATTTTTATGGTTCTCCATTTTCTTTATTTCTCTTGCAGCTTCTAATCCGTCAATCTTACCTTTCAAACCAATATCCATTAAAATCACATCGAATGAATTCCTTTTGGCAATGTTTATTGCATCCTGCCCGTTAGTTACGTTTTCCACTTTATAACTATTTCTTAAGAACCTGCCGATCGTTTGTGCATTTACCGGATCGTCTTCAACTAACAGTATGGCTGGCAGTGAATTATTATCTAATTTCATTATTTGCTCCTTACTTTAACTTCCGAATCATTTTTTTGTCCGGCAACTGCCAGATTATCCTCTTTATTTACATGACCGTTACAAGGCAGCTCAATTTTAAACGTCGATCCTTTTCCTAGTTGACTTTCTACAGAGATAGTACCGCCCAATAACTCTACCAGTTTCTTAGTAACAGTTAAGCCAAGTCCGGTACCTTCGAATTCTCTGTTCAATCCTTCGCTCACCTGCCTGAACGGATCAAATATTAACTCGAGATTTTTCTTCGAAATCCCAACACCTGTGTCTATAAACGCAAATTCTACATTGCACTTATCTTTATGGTATTTTGCCTTAATAACTATTCCACCTTTACACGTATATTTAATCGCATTACTCAAAATGTTATCTGTAATTTTTTTCAGTAAATTCCTATCGAGAACAACATCTATTGGTTTCGTATCCGTTACAATATTTATCCATAACCCTTTGCTGCTTGCTGCTTTCTCAAAACTATTTTTACAGTCGATTAGAAAATCATTTATACTTATTTTTTCAAAGTTTTTCTCTATTTGTTCAGATTCGATTCTTGATAAGTCAAGAATACAATTCAATGTTTCATTCAATCTTATACCGCTGTCCTTTACTACTTCTGCCATTTCTTTTAATTCGGGATTATCGGCTTCGGCAGCAATCATATCCGCATAACCTAATATTCCTATCAACGGGGTTCTTAATTCGTGACTCATATTTGCTAAAATGCTAGACTTTAGTCTATTCATTTCTTCCGCTTTTTCTTTGGCATCAATTAAAGCTTTTTCAGCTATTTTATTCTGGGTAATATCTTCTACAATTCCTTCATAGTACAAAACTTTATCATCCTGGTCACGCACACAGCGAGCATTTTTACGGACAAAAATTATCTTCCCGGTTCGTGTCTTCCAGCTTTCCTCCAACCCTTTAACAAAACCTTCCCGTTCGATTATTTCTATAAATTGCTTACGGGTATGGAAAGATTGCTCATAGTAGAGGTCTTTTTCCAGGTCGAGATTCTTTAGTTCATCTATCGAATTATATTCAAGCATTTCGATAAAGGACGGATTTGCCAATAATATTTTACCATCCGGTGTCGTTTGGTAAATTCCAATCCTGGCATTCTCATATAAATTTCTAAACCGTTCTTCACTTTCAGACAATTTCTTTTCAACTTGTTTCCGGTCAGTAATATCTTCACCGAACTCCAAAAAGTGAGTAATTTTTCCGCGGTCATTTTTTATTGGAGAAATAGAACCATATACACAATAAATCGAGCCATCCTTCCTTTTATTTGATAGCTCACCTCTCCATTCACCTCCTGCATTTATTGTATCCCAAAGTTTCCGGTATACATCCTTATTAGTATTGCCCGATTTCAATATTGCGGGGGTCTTACCTATTAGTTCCTCCTTAGTATAACCGGAAAGTGAACAGCACTTTGCATTCACATATTCAATATTTCCCTTTGTATCGGTTATAATAATGGATGAAGGGCTTTGCTCGACCGCACGTTTTAATTTACGAAGCTGTTCTTCATACGTCAATCTATCAGTTATGTCACGTGCCATACCGCGTATAATTGGTTTATCGATGCCTTCTTTCCGAAGCGTGTTATCGTATTCCCATACCCGTCTTTCACCGGTGCTTGTTTTCACAACCATAATTCCTTTTGCGGAACCCTTATTTTTTAGTTCCTCGAGATAATCATTAAATCCATCGCGATATTCGGGTACGAGAAAATCTTTCAAGTTCATAGTTAATATCTTTTCAATGGGATATCCGACCAATCGTGTGGCAGCGGGATTTGTAGAAATTATATTCCCCTCCAGATCATGCGTGCATATAAGATCGTTACTATGTTCAACTAAGTCTCTATAATTATCCTCACTTTTTCTTAAAGCTTCTTCCGCCTTTTTGCGCTCGGTAATGTCTATTATTGTTCCTTCAAAACCGATTATTTTACCGTGCTCATCGGTCAAAGACCGTGTGTTTTCCGAAATCCATATTATGCTCCCATCTTTACGGTAAACACGGGATTCAAAGTCCGAGATAATTCTTTTCTCATTAAGCAATTCTATTAGTTTTTTACGACGACCGGGATCGACGTAAAACAGCCGGTTAATATCAGTAACTGATTTTATCAGCTCTTCCGGTGAATCATAACCATACATTCGTGCCAGGGCAGGGTTTGCTGTGAGAAATTTACCCTCCAGCGAAGATTGAAAAATACCTTCTACTGCATTCTCGTATAAACTTCTAAAACGTTCTTCGCTTTCCTGTAATCCCTTTTCAAACTCTTTACGTTCTGTAATATTTCTTGAAACACAAGAAACTCCTTCAACCTGTCCATTATTATAAATCGGATTGAATGAAATTTCATCATAAACATCGAGATTATTCAACTTATAATTTATTTCAACAGAAAATTTCTCTCCTTTTAAAGCGCGTTCATAATACTTAAGCCAGTTTGCTCTTTCTTCGGGAGGATTACAATCAATAATATTTAAGCCCTTTCTTAGCTCGACT
>BDSV01000164.1 GCA_002898075.1 bacterium BMS3Abin03 | reverse complement strand
TCTCTTTTTTCAACGGGTTACACCCGTTGTTATTTATGTTGAACAGCTTCGCTGTTTACCCTTTTATGATATTTGTCCTGATTGCAAACCGAATGACCACGGAGTGGTCTAAGATAAATAACCACGAATGTAATTCGTGGAAGAAAAAAGATCACTAACATACAATCACATCTACCCCGAAGGGGTTGAAGTTAGAGCTAGACTATGTCATAGTCACTTTGCTGTTTATCAATGTGGTTTACCTTTTCCTTTAAGGTGACCGGCACTTACATTATTACAAATTATAAAATTGAATTTATGTTCGGTTAAGGGTATTTTTAACGGTCAATTTGAAAGGTTCTATGCAACAAACTCCTTTAATGGTTCAATACTTTAAGATCAAGGAATCGAATCCCGATACCATACTGTTATTCCGTGTCGGCGATTTTTTTGAGACGTTTGATGAGGATGCTAAAACAGCTTCGAAAGTTTTAGGTATCACTCTAACTAAAAGATCGAACGGTGCGGCGGGAAATGTTCCGTTAGCCGGATTTCCGCATCATGCCATCGATACTTATTTACCTAAATTAGTACGAGCCGGTTTCAGGGTTGCAGTTTGTGAACAGGTGGAAAATCCCAAATTTGCAAAAGGAATAGTTAAAAGGGATGTGGTTGAGGTCGTTACTCCGGGTGTTACACTTTCGGATAAACTTCTCGATCATAAAAAGAATAATTATCTAGCCGCTGTAATTATTAAGAATGAAGTTGCGGGCATTTCTTTTGCAGATATTTCTACAGGGGAGTATTATGCTTATGAAGTCCCCGAAGCAGAGTTAGTTCAGCAGATTGAGTCGATACAGCCATCCGAGATTTTAATTCCTAAAAAGGATAAAGAATATTTAATCCCGCTGATCCACAGAATTAATTCATCTCTAAGGGTAACAAAGATTGACGATTGGATATTTAATTATGAGTATGCGAGAGAGTTACTTTTGATGCAGTTTAAAACTGTTAATCTTAAAGGATTCGGAGTCGATCATCTTAATGAAGGATTGGTTGCAGCGGGTGTTGTACTTAATTATCTGCAGGAAACCCAGAAATCAAATCTTTCTCATCTGAATAATATTTCTCTCTATAATCACTCCGGTTTTATGGTGTTGGATTCTTCAACGAGAAGAAACCTGGAAATTACTTTTACAATGCAGGACGGCGGCAGGGAAGGATCGCTGATTTCAATTCTGGACAGAACAAACACTGCGATGGGCGGGCGACTGCTTAAAAAATGGATATCGCTTCCGCTGCGTGAAATCGATACTATCAAAAAGAGGCAGGAGAGTGTTGAGAAACTTATTAAAGAAAAAAATACACGGAAGAAATTAGTTAACGAGTTAAAGGAAATTGGCGACCTTGAAAGATTGATTTCGCGTATAAGTACCGGAAGAGCCAACCCGAGGGAGGTAGTTGCGCTCAAATCCTCGTTAAAGAAAATTCCTGCGGTAATTGAACAGCTTTCGAAACTAAGCGGCGAAATGCTGGAGATGATACGCACCGGCTTGGATCCGCTGGAAAAATTAGTTGATAAAATTCAGATGTCGATTGTCGATTCACCTCCGGCAAGTATAAATGACGGCGGAATAATCAGGAACGGTTTCAGTGAAGAACTTGATGAACTGCGTGATATTGCATTTCACGGGAAAGATTGGATTGCCAGACTCCAGAAAACGGAAAGAGAGAAAACAAAAATCCCTTCGCTTAAGGTAAGCTTTAATAAAGTGTTCGGTTATTACATTGAAATAAGCAATACGCATAAAAACAAAATTCCCGAATCATACATCCGTAAACAAACACTGGTAAATTCCGAGAGATACATTACTCCGGAATTGAAGGAGTATGAGGACAAAATACTAAATGCAGAAGAGAAAATTTATGAATTGGAATCGCAGCTTTTTAATGAGATAAGATTACTCGCTGCAGCAGAAGTTAAATCGATACAGCAGAACGCACGGCTTATTGCTATGCTCGACTGCTTTATTTCATTCGCGGAATGTGCCGAAGCTTATAACTATTGCAAACCTGTAGTCACCGAAGGTAACGTGTTAAAAATAGATAAAGGCAGGCATCCGGTTGTCGAGCAAATACTTCCGCCCGGGGAAAAATTCAATCCCAACGACTGCATAATGGATAATGAAGAAAATCAGATTATAATATTAACCGGACCGAATATGGCGGGCAAATCGGTTTACCTGCGGCAGGTTGGTTTGATAGTTTTGTTAGCCCAGATAGGTTCCTTTGTTTCGGCGGAGAGTGCTGAAATCGGAATTGTTGACCGGATATTCACCCGTGTCGGTGCAAGCGATAATATTGCGGCAGGTGAGAGCACATTCCTTGTTGAAATGCAGGAAGCTGCTAACATTTTAAACAACGCTACAAGCAAGAGTCTTATTTTATTAGATGAAATCGGTCGCGGTACAAGCACGTTCGACGGTATTTCAATTGCCTGGTCGTTAACCGAATATCTGCATGAGAACAGGGATGTTGCGGCTAAAACTCTCTTTGCTACTCACTACCACGAACTGAATGAGATGGCGGAGATTTTTCCGAGAATAAAAAATTACAAGGTTGAAGTAAGAGAGTATGATGATAAAGTGATCTTCCTGCACAGGGTTAACCCGGGCAGGGCAGATCACAGTTACGGAATTCAGGTAGCGCAAATGGCTGGGCTTCCGAGATTTGTTACAAACCGTGCAAAAGAAGTGCTCCAGAACCTTGAGAGCAAGGAGTTAACACCGTACGAAGAGAAGAAGGAGAAATTAAAAAGGCTGCACAGGGATGATAACCAGATAAATCTTTTCGAAATAAAAGACGATAAGCTCCGAACGGAAATTGAAGATATCGAGGTGGATAATTTAACACCTATCGAAGCATTAAATAAATTGAGTGAATTAAAAAAGAAAGTAAAAGATGAAACGTAGAATAATCTGCCTGTTCGTTCTTACTTTAATTAGCTCGGTTCTGTTATTAAGCTGTACTGATAAAAAGAAAGACGAGCTGAAAAATAAGAAGATCGATAAAGAATATGCTGCAGAATTATTGCAGGAGCGGGCATTAAAGGACAGCAGCATGCAAAACGATCCCTACTCTCCTTTTAACAGGGACCCGAAAGCAGAATTTCATAAGTTGAACTATTATGATCCCAATCCGGAATTTATTTTCAAATCTAAATTTTATGAAGATGAAGCAAAAGATACAGTTCGTATTTCCGGAACCAGCGGTGAGGTAAGAAAAGTTATTAAGGAAGGATATTTGAAAATAAATTATGATGGCAATGAATATAAAATAATTGTATATAAAGCTTTTTCCCGGGCGGGCGAACCTTACTACAGCATCTGGTTTACCGATAGAACTACCGGGAAAGAAACTTATGGAGTAGGCAGATACCTGCATTTTGAGATGGACCCCGACCCGGAACATATTTATACAATTGATTTTAATAAAGCTTACAATCCATACTGTGCCTACAGTTCAAAATATACTTGTCCTATTCCTCGCGAGGAAGATTATCTCGATTTTGCCATCAAAGCCGGCGAGAAAAATTTTCATGAATGATCTAATTAAACGGAGTTAGAAATTGATTATAGTTTTGGAGAAACGGATTAGTGATGATAAGCTTGAAGAAGTAATAAAGCGTCTGGAAGATTACGGGTTTACTATTCACAGATCGACGGGGGAAGAAAGAATTGTTCTCGGTGCAATCGGAATTCAGCCGAACTTCGATATCCGTAAAATAAGAATACTCGACGGTGTATCGGCAGTTTACCGTATTACCGAACCGTTCAGGTTAGCCAGCAGGGATTATCAAAAAGAAAATTCCTTAATTAAAATTGGTGATCTTTCGTTAGGTTCGGATGAAATTATAATAATTGCAGGTCCGTGCGCCGTTGAAAGCGAAGAACAAATAATGACCATTGCCGGTATCATTAAAAATTCCGGAGCTAAAATATTACGCGGCTGTGCTTTCAAGCCGAGAACATCACCTTACTCATTTCAGGGGCTTGGCGAAGAAGGATTGAAATATCTCAGACAAGCGGGCGATGAGTTTGGACTTGCCGTAATAACCGAAGTGATGGAACCTGCACAGATTGATCTTGTTGCAAAGTACACCGATATTTTCCAGTTGGGTGCGAGGAATATGCAGAACTTCCCTCTACTGCGCGAGTTAGGAAAAACCAGTAAGCCGGTAATGATTAAAAGAGGTATGTCTGCTACTATTGATGAATGGCTGATGTCTGCTGAATATATACTTGCCAGTGGAAACAGGGAAGTAATGTTGTGCGAAAGGGGGATAAGGACTTTCGAAACTTCAACACGGAATACATTCGATATTTCTGCTATTCCCGTTATTCATAAGCAAAGCCATCTACCGGTAATTGCCGATCCTTCACATGCAACAGGCATCCGTGATAAAGTTATTCCAATGGCAAGGGCGGCAGTTGCAGCAGGTGCAGATGGCTTAATGATTGAAGTACATAACGATCCGGCTAAAGCTTTATCGGACGGACCGCAGGCACTTCTTCCGGTACAGTTTTCGGAATTAATGGATCAGGTAAAGAAAATAGCGGAAGTGATTGGGAGGAGGGTGTAGATATATTCTCATAGTTTTACATCGCTATTATTTTCACACAGAATTTATTATAAATGCTTCTAAATCCTTCAATTTAATTTGTAAGATAACCACCATTTTTTATCGATTGAAAACAGCTCTATTTTAACTTTGGAATTGTCACAACAATATGTTTATTGGAATGAGTCAAAAAATAGTAAATTTAATTTAGATGGGATTTATTTTAAGTTTATTTCAACTAAAATTAATAATTCGTTTATGAAAAATATTTCAAAAATAATAATAGAAACCATAATTATTTTTATGGTACTTAGCAATTTCTCGTTCTCGCAAACCCTCTCCGGTACAAAAATAAGAAGAACATACTACCCCAACGGAAATATTAAAACCGAAGGGGAGTATTGGTACGATAAATTGGACGGAGTGTATAAAGAATTTTACCCGGACGGAAGCCGCTGGAAAGAATGGCACTTTGTCGATGGTGTAGAAGATGGTTTATCTACCTGGTATTTTGAAGACGGAATAGTAAGTATTGAATGGAATTATAAAAACGGTTTAAGAGAAGGATCATCCAGGTGGTATTATGAATCCGGCGAACTGTGGGCAGAGCAGAATTATCTGCACGGCAAGCTTAACGGTATAACTTACACTTATTATAAATCGGGCGAGCTGCAGGGCGAGTGGAATTATGTTAATGGTGTACTGCAGGGAATATCAAAAACTTACTACAAAAGCGGCTATGTGGAAGTGGAAAAAACTTTCAATAACGGTATTCAGGACGGAAAAGTAATTGTGTATCACGATGAAGACGGCGTGGCACTAAAAGCAGAATTTGTTAAGGGTAGGCTGGAAGGAGAAGTTCTACTTTATGATATGGCGGGCAATCTCAGGGTGAAAGACGATTACATCAGCGATGAATTGATCAACCGGATTAGGTATGATTATAAAGGCAATCAGGAATCAACTGAAAAAACGGATAAGGAATTTTATTCCGATGGAACGGTGAAAGCCGAGACGTTTATTAAGGACGGAGTAAAACAGGATATCGCCCGGGTGTTTTATGAATCGGGATTTCTTAAAGAAGAAATTCCGTATAAAGACGGTGTAGTTGATGGGAAGCTATTAACTTTCTATGAAAACGGTATAATTAAATCTTTAGCCGAATACCAGAATGGCATTATCCGCGGGTTGGTGCGTAATTATTACGATGACGGTACTCTTAAATCTGAAGAGATATATGAAAATAATATCAGGAACGGCATCGCTCTGAATTATCATCCCAACGGCGTTTTGAAATCGGTGGAACATTATAAACACAATATTATCGATGGTGAAGCGAAAACGTTTTACGATAACGGTCTTCTTGAATCGGTCGCTTCCTATGATAACGGTGTAATCAGAGGAAAGAAAAACTACTACTATAAAAACGGTGCGTTCAAAAAAGTTGAGAACTATTACAACGGTAAATTAGACGGCTACGTGCGGAGTTATTATACAAACGGAAATATTAAAAAAGAAGAATATTATAGAAACGGAAAACTGGAAAAGGAAAAACTCTATAGTGAAAACGGGAATTTAATTTCTACAAGTGGATACAATTAAATTATCAGGGAAATTAATTGAACAAAAATGAAATCTGAAAATCAAAAATATAAAGTTGCCGTCATACAGATGGCTATGGGCGATGATACAAACGAAAACTTACGAAAGGCAATAACTTTCGTGAAGGATGCTGCGGATAAAGACGCAAAAGTAATTTGTCTGCCCGAATTATTTAGGACAAAGTATTTTTGTCAATCAGAGAGATCGAAAAATTTTAATTCGGCGGAAACTATACCCGGTAATTCAACCCATGAAATTGGGAAGGCAGCTAAAGAAAAGAATGTTACTGTGATTGTACCTTTGTTCGAAAAGAGGACTATAGGTATTTATCACAACAGTACTGCGGTTATTAATGAGCTTGGTAAAGTTTCCGGTATTTACAGGAAAATGCACATCCCTGATGACCCCGGCTATTATGAAAAATATTACTTCACCCCCGGTGATCTGGGCTACAAATCTTTTGAAACTAAGTACGGAAAAATCGGTACGCTTATTTGCTGGGACCAATGGTATCCCGAAGCAGCAAGACTAACCGCCCTCAAAGGGGCAAATATAATATTTTATCCTACAGCTATAGGATGGCACCCGGATGAAAAAGCTAAACATGGAAAATTGCAGTATGAATCCTGGTTAACGGTTCAAAGGGGACACGCAATTGCGAATGGAGTTTATGTTGCCGCCGCTAACAGGATTGGTCTTGAAAAGCTTCAGGATGATTCCGCCGGTATCGAGTTTTGGGGGCAGTCGTTTATTTGTGATCCGCAGGGAGTAATTCTCGCTCAAGCTTCAGCAGATAAAGAAGAAATTATTTATACCGAGGTTGATCCCGACCGGATAGAAATTGTAAGAAGGAATTGGCCCTTTTTCCGCGACAGGAGAATTGATTCTTATGGTGAGATCACAAAACGATTTTTAGATGGATAACCTTTACTCGATGTTTGTTCGGGTCTTTGTAAAAAATTGTTGCAGCAAAATCAGAAAATGAGTGAAAAATTTTATCTCCCGGCAGAATGGGAAAAGCATGAAGCTACCTGGATCGGTTGGCCCCACAACAGCAGCGATTGGCCCGGAAAGTTTTCTTCAATCCGGTGGGTTTACGCTGAAATTGTAAAATACATTTCACGTGGAGAAAAAGTTAGAATTCTCGTTCAATCGAAAGAGCATAAATTAAAAGCAGAAAGAATTTTAAAATCAGTAAATGTTAATTTAGATAACGTTGAATTCTATTTGAAGAAAACAAACCGCGGATGGTTAAGAGATTCCGCACCCGCCTTCGTAAAAAATAAAAATGAATTGATCGCGATAGATTTTAGATTTAATGCATGGGCAAAGTATGATGATTACAAGCTCGATGATAAAGTTCCTTCTTTCATTTCGAACAAATTAAATCTCAAAAGAATTGTTGCTAAATATAACGGAAAGCAGGTAGTACTCGAGGGCGGTGCCATCGATCATAATGGTGAAGGAACTTTGATTACTACGGAAGAATGTTTGCTGAGTAAAAATGTGCAGGTTAGAAATTCCGGGTTCGCAAAAAAGGATTATGAAAAACTTTTCCAAAATTATCTCGGAATCACAAATGTTATCTGGCTGAGGAAAGGAATTGCAGGCGATGATACGCACGGGCACATTGATGATCTCTGCAGGTTTGTAAATAATAATACGGTTGTATTAGTTAAAGAAGAAAACAAATCAGATGATAATTATATCAATTTAATAGAAGACAAAGAGAGGTTGGAAAATGCAGAACTTCAGGACGGTTCAAAGCCGAATATTGTTGAACTTCCAATGCCTTCGCCTGTCGTGTTCAAGGGGCAAAGATTACCTGCAAGCTATGCGAACTTTTACATTTCTAATTATGCTGTACTGGTTCCAACATTCAACGATCCGAACGATAGAATCGCTTTGGGAATTATATCCGAACTTTTTCCTGACCGGGAAGTTATCGGTATTCATTCGGTAGATTTGGTTTGGGGGCTTGGAACTATCCATTGCCTGACACACGAACAGCCGGGAAATGATCTTTAAACTACCACGATTATCACTTGATTTAATCATACTCATCCAATATGTTCACATAAGAATAATGAATTAGTTTTTGAATCATATAAAGCGGGGCTATTATGAAGTCAGGTAATTTTTTATTTCCAAATCGTCTTTTTATCCTTCTGTTACTCACAGTTTTTCCGTCAATTATATCTGCACAAAACTTTTGGGAAAGAACCTTGGGACCTCCGACCATAACCGTTTACGATTTAGTTTATAATGGAAGCCAAATATTAGTTGGAACTTTTCACGGTGGGATGTATCGTTCTGATGATATGGGAGTATCGTGGCAGCATATCGAAAATGAATTTTCATCAGAGAGCGTTTACTCACTTGAGTTATTATCAAACGGAAATATTATTGCAGGAACAGGGAACGGAATTCATCTATCATCAGATAACGGTGTAAGCTGGTTTCATTCAGCACTCGATGGTGAACTGATTCCAACCATAACAATTGATGAGATGGGATTGATATATGCCGGCTCTGGGAACGGTGGTAAATTATTCCGTTCAGCAGATAACGGCTTGACCTGGGAAGAAATTAATTATGGTTCATACGGCGGAAGCGTCTATTCAATTATTACAAAAGGAACGAACATTATTTTAGTTGCAAGCGGAGGCTGGTTATACAAATCTTCTGATAGTGGCGAAAACTGGGACCCTGTGTTACCTGCTGAAAAACTAATCATCGATTTAGCATTGAGTCCCAACGGCAATCTAAATGCAATTTCAGAAACAGGAACTTACTTTTTATCAACAGATAACGGAGCTATATGGGATAGCGTTTCAACTTTACCGTTTTCCAGTGCCCGTAGAATATTTGTGTCTTCTAATGGAGATTTGTATGCAGGAGGTTCTTCGTTATTCCGTTCTACCGATGAGGGACAAAATTGGGAACAGTTAAATGGATTGCATGGTTCCGGCAGAATTCGCGCGATTGATGAATTCAATGATACTTTTTTTGCAGGCACTTATTTTAGCGGTGTGTTTAAGTCAACTGATGAAGGCACAAATTGGGAGCAATCTGGTAAGGGTCTTAATAATTCTTCTGTCTCTTTATTAACTAAAGATTTGCAGGGAAACATACTTGCCGGGGCATATTTAGGCAGCTTGGCAATGACGACTGATAATGGTGAAAATTGGACGATTATATCATCTCTATCACAAACTGAATTCTTAGTCTTATCACCTAATGGAAACTTATTTGCCAGTCACCCTGGTTTCTTCGTTTTAATATCTCGCTCTACTGATGGTGGTTATAATTGGGAAGTTGTCTTCGAGGGAGACTATGGCGAATATGTCCAAAACATTAAAGTCAGTCCTGATGAAACTGTTTTTGCAATAGTAAATCATAAATTATTCAAATCAACAGATAACGGGGATGCGTGGAACCAAATTCAAATTAGCTCGGAATTTGAGAGTATTTCTCAAATTGATATTAATTCTTTAGGGATGCTTTTTGTAAAAAGTTCTGAAGGATATTTTCGCTCTTCCGATAACGGCGAAAACTGGGAGCAATTAATTTCAGCACCTGAAGGTTTAACTATTTTTGGAATAACAGATTCGAATGAAATTTATGCAACTGCATCTGACTCCGGTTATTATAAATCAACTGATTCGGGGGATAGCTGGCTTTACATATATAATGGCTCCGGGAAATCTGTAAAAGCTTTTGTATCGAACGATTTGGGTTATCTGTTTATTTCAGTATTATCTTTAGGGGTATTGCGATCGGTGGACGGTGGTTACTCCTGGCAGGAAATTAATAGTGGAGTAGACGGTAGCAGTGTTAACGCTTTAATAATTACTGATGATAATCATCTATTAGCTGGCACTGCCTGGCATGGTGTTTTTAGAAGTGTTAATATTACTACAGGTTTAAATAATACTGAAAATCCTGTAGCAAATGATTTTAAATTGTTTCAAAATTATCCTAATCCATTTAATCCGACAACAAAAATCAGGTACACAATTCCATCCGTAGGAACTTCATTTATGAAGTTCGTACAATTAAAAGTGTATGATGTTTTAGGTAATGAAATTGCAACTTTGGTTGAGGGAGAAAAACCTGCCGGAAATTACGAAGCAGAATTTGATGCGAAGAATCTATCGAGCGGTATATATTTTTATCAGATTAAAGCAGGCAGCTACATTCAAACAAAAAAGATGATTCTGCTTCGATGAGGAATTAAAAATTAGATAAAAAGTTTTACATCTCCTTATAAAAATCGTACTGTTTGAGTGCTAATTATCCCCTGCGTCCTGTAATAAAAATCACTACAAGAAAATCAAGATTCTTTTCTTTGGAATTCGTTGCCATTCCCTTTAATTTTTGACCGTCAATTATTTGTAATTTGTACATTTCAATAGGAGATACAATAGTGGTAATAGCAATTCCCAAAGAGATCCTACCCGGAGAAAATCGTGTAGCTTGCGTACCCGATGTAGCTTCCAAATTCATCAAGGCAGGTTTCGAAATAATCGTTGAAAAAGGTGCGGGGTTGAACGCCGGATTTACAAACGAAAATTATGAAAAAGCCGGCGCTAAAATAGCCGGAAACCTCGATGAACTTTACTCATCGGCAGATATAGTATTTAAAGTACAGCGACCGTTAGATCATCCGGATGCGGGTAAAAATGAATTAGACATGATGAAAAGCGGTACCTTGTTGATTACTTTCTTATACCCGCTTCATTATTATGAGCTTGCTAAGAAATGTGCTGAAAAAGGAATCAATGTTATTTCGATGGATATGATTCCGAGAACAACCATAGCACAAAAAATGGATGCTCTCAGTTCACAGGCAAACATTGCCGGGTATAAGAGTGTTATAATGACGGCAAATGAACTTGGTAAAATCTTTCCTTTAATGATGACTGCCGCCGGTACAATTTCGCCCGCGAAAGTAGTAATTATGGGTGCCGGAGTAGCAGGTTTGCAGGCGCTTGGAACGGCAAAAAGATTGGGTGCTGTTGTAGAAGTTTCCGATATTCGCCCCGCAGTGAAAGAAGAAGTCCAGAGTCTTGGCGGAAAATTTATAGAAGTCGAAACAGCAGAAGATATGCAGGATGAGAGCGGCTACGCAAAAGAAGCATCCGAAGAATTCCTTAAAAAACAGAAGGAGCTTATCTTCAAACATATTACCGAAGCCGACATTGTTATAACCACTGCATTAGTGCCCGGTAAAAAAGCGCCCGTTCTTGTTACCGAAGAGATGGTTAAAAATATGCGCCCCGGCAGTGTTGTACTTGATATGGCTGTTGAGTTCGGCGGTAACTGCGAAGTAAGTGAAAAGGGAAAAACAGTAAAAAAACATAATGTAATAATTATCGGTGAACCGAACATCCCGAGCTTAGTACCTACCCACGCAAGCGAAATGTATGCTAAAAATATTTATAACCTGATAATGCATTTCGCTAAGGAAGGGAAATTTGAATTGAACCTGGAAGATGAGATCATTCAGGGGTGCCTTATAACAAATAACTCGGAAGTTGTTAACAGCAGAGTTAAAGAATTATTGTAAGTAATGCTTTTGCATTCTTACGAGTTTTATAAAACTAATTAAGGAAAATAATTATGGACGGACCTAGCTTTTTAATGTTAGTCTATATTTTTGTGCTTGCAGTATTCGTGGGCTTTGAGCTAATTACAAAAGTTCCACCAACACTTCACACACCTTTAATGTCCGGTTCAAATGCTATATCCGGTATTACAATTGTCGGTGCGCTGCTTAGTGCCGGTTTGGAACAGTTTACTATTAGTACAATTTTAGGACTTGTAGCCGTAATCTTCGCAATGATAAACGTTGTCGGAGGCTATTTGGTTACAGACAGAATGCTCAAAATGTTCAAAAAAAAGTGAGTTAAAAAATGGACTTGGTAATTCAATTAGCTTATTTGGTAGCTTCAATATTTTTCATCTACGGATTAAAAATGTTGGGTTCGCCAAAAACAGCACGGAAAGGAAATTTATATTCTGCCATCGGTATGTTGATGGCGATAGTATTTACTTTATTAGATAAAAATATAATTACTTACGAATGGATAATTATCGGGCTGGTAGTCGGCTCTTCAATCGGTGTAATATTCGCATTAAAAGTTAAGATGACAGGTATGCCGCAGATGGTTGGTTTGTTAAACGGATTCGGCGGCGGTGCGTCTCTTTTAGTTGCTCTTTCCGAGTATTACAAATTATCCAATTATGCAGAGGGTGCTAATATCGCTTTGCAAATCCCGACAAATACAGGCGTATCCATTGTTGTAAGTATTTTAATAGGCAGTGTTACTTTTACCGGTTCGATGATTGCATTTGGCAAATTGCAGGGGCTTGTTACCGGTAAGGTTGTTAGGTACCCGTTACAGCATCCGTTTAATGCTTTACTGTTACTTTTAATAATTGCAGCGGGAGCTTATATTGTAATAAATCCTGCAAGTGTGGATTTGTTACTCTTAGCTGTAATCGTTTCTCTTATATTAGGTGTTTTGCTGGTACTCCCGATTGGAGGAGCTGATATGCCGGTTGCGATATCGTTGCTCAATTCTTATTCGGGTCTTGCAGCTTCTGCAACAGGATTTGTACTGGAAAATAATTTGCTGATTATCGCAGGTGCTCTTGTTGGGGCATCCGGAATAATTTTAACGCTTATTATGTGCCGCGGAATGAACCGTTCGTTGATGAATGTTGTAATGGGCGGCTGGGCTTCTGCCGGTGCTGCCGGTCCTGCTGTGGAAGGTAAAGAGCATAAAGGTGATGTTAAATCGGTTGATGCGGAAGAGCTTGCAATGATACTCGATTCCGCAAGCAGTGTTATTATTGTTCCCGGTTACGGTATGGCTGTTGCACAGGCACAGCATGCTGTTAGAGATTTAATGAACACCCTCGAAAAGAAAGGTGTTAATGTCCGGTTCGCAATTCACCCGGTTGCAGGCAGAATGCCCGGGCATATGAATGTACTTCTTGCCGAGGCGCAGGTTCCTTATGATAAGCTGCTAGCGATGGAAGATATAAACGACGACTTCCCGAACACAGATGTAGTAATTGTTATCGGTGCAAACGATGTTGTCAATCCTGCCGCACGGAGCGACCCGGGCAGTCCTATTTACGGTATGCCTATCTTAAATGTTGATTATGCTAAAACCGTTGTAGTTAATAAAAGATCGTTGAATGTTGGTTACGCAGGTATCGGTAACGATCTTTTCTTCAACCCGAATACTCTTATGTATTTTGGTGATGCAAAAGAAGCAATAACAAAGTTGAACAATGAATTGAAAGAATTATAGAAATCTTTTGTTCATAAATTTCTTATTCTAAACCCTCATCGTTCTTGGTGAGGGTTTTTTTACAAACGATTGAACTTATTTGGAACGCTTTTGTAAGTTTAAAGTGCCCGGTGTTATCTGTCGATGAAAAAATTTAATGACTCCATTCTAAAAAGTTAGTATTCTTAAGTGTCATTCTTCCCGCTCCATCGAAAAAATTGAAAACCCGAAAACCAAATTATAAGTAGATTGAATGCAACCTTTTTTATTGCCGGCGTAATATTATGAAAACAAAACCACCACGGTAGATATTGGAAATATAAACAGATGAATTTGCAGGTACATATTAAAAATACTTTTGTAATATGATGATTCGATAAAAACCGCGAAGCGGTTTAATGTTTGAAAAAAAATAGAAATAAAAATGTGTAACAACTACGAAGTAGTTGAAGAAAAATGCCACAGCGGAAATTAGAAATATAAATAGATGGGTTTCCTCTAAAAAGTTAGTATTCTTGAATGTCATCCCTCCCGGTTTATCGGGGCAAGTGGGAACCCATTAATAATTTAAACTTTTTGAATCCTTGTTTTCACAATGATTACCTTTTCAAAGGTGAGTCATTAATAAAAAAGGCGATCAAAAACGATCGCCTTTTAATTTATTCGTATTCTACATGCGGCATTATTTTAAAAGCAACATTTTCTTTGTTTGAACGAAACTTCCGGAGTTAAGTCTGTAGAAATAAATTCCGCTTGGCAGGTTACTGGCATCAAAATTCACATCGTAATTTCCGGCTTGCAGATCCTTATTTATAAGAGATATAATTTTATTACCCAACAACCCATATACGTTTAAAGTTGTAAAACCGGCTGTTGGAATCTGAAATGATATCTGCGTACTCGGGTTGAACGGATTGGGATAATTTTGAGATAAAAGATATTCGGCAGGAAGAATTTCTTCGTTAGAAACATCTGTTGGAGTCGGACATCCGTAAGCTGCCCATACGTCTTTCGGACCAAATGGTGAATAAATGACAAAACAACTATCATCGTTTACGTATCTAAAGCCGGCTTTCGGACCTTGAACACCCGATAATGAAGTTTGGCTATTCATCATTGCAACATCCTGAGGCCAGTTACCATTGCTCAGAACTCCAATATATCTCAATGAATCTATGCTCGATCCATTTATTCTCCAGGCAAAATAATGTTTTGAAGCATTTCTAACCCCAACTATATCGGGCTGGTAAGAATCACTTACTGCACTGCCTAACAAAATACTTTCGTAAACAGAATTAAAATCACCGTAATTAGTAGTTCTAAAATATTTAATTTTCCAGGTAGCACCAGTCTTTTGTCTAAAGACGCTAATAATACTGCCGTTGTCATTACTGTTAGATGAAAGTCTCGCAAACTGTTTATAGTCTTCGGGCTGCAACCCACCAACGGGTCCGCCGGCATTATCAGAAGAAGCGGTTCCGTTGTAAACATCACTTTTTGCGAAAAATAACTTAGTACTATCCGGAACATTCGAGAAAGAAACGATTAGTGAATCTTGCCCATCACGAAAAAAGTAAGCTATATCCGAATGTAAAGTTCTTACATATTCATCTATTGCACTATACCAGAAGAACTTATCGGCTTTATAAGAAAAAGTTGGTGAGGTTGTATAAGGAGCAATGCATCTTAAGGTTTTCTGAGTATTTATATGGATTCCGGATGTGTTGACAGAATCGAATGAGGCTACCATATAAACGTAAGAAACACTCTGAAAGGCGGCATTATCAGAAGTTATTCTTAATCCATAATATCTTTTCGAAGCATCATCGCCAGGCCAGGACAGAGCATAAAATGCTCCTGCGAAATTTGGTGTTTTTAAAATAAGACCGCCTGTTCTCCATCTCCCTGTTCCTCCGGTTTCTCTGAATCCATAAACTATCCAAAGAAACTTATCGCCCGTACTCGGCTCAATTATTTCCATATCCATATCATCAAAGTTTATTCTATCGGTGCCGCTGAGATTTCCGATAGCATACATTAACCATGTAGCACCATCGTCGTCAGAAAAAGCGGCTTTTAAAGAATCTGCAAACCCGTCAGTTCTATAAAATGCAACAGCCCATATCCTTCCGGCTGTTGTTCCTCTCTGCTCTACTGCTGTAGCAATTCCTGATATAAGTTTTCCATTTGTATTAAATATTTGACTATGACCGATATCATTAGGTGAAAAAAGAGGGTTTTCCGTTACTGCCGAAATACTGCCGCCATAATATTCGCCTAACTTTGAAACCGAATTCGGATTTAATTTTTCAAGTTGATTTTCAAGCTGTAATAATCTCGGCAAGTCTTTTTTGTTTCCCTCTCTTCGAATTCTTATAATTTCATCTTTTATTTCAGTTTCCTGCGCTGTTACTTTTCTAACCTCCGGCATTCCCGATACATCATTAACATCAGCAGAATTGTTTCCTTTTGCGTGGATTGTAGATTTGGTAATATTCGGCAGTTCCTGGGTAAAAGCTGTGCCTGCCATAATTAGCAATTGCAGCGATACAAAAGCTAAAAACAATGTAAACTTTTTCATTAGAGTTCCTTTTATTTGATTGTTAAATATGAGTTTGAATTAAAAAGTTAGTATCCTTGATTGTCATTCCTCCCGATCCATCAGGAATAGAGGGAATCAGCTAAATTTTAAAGTCGTTTTGATTCTTGTTTTTCACTCTGATTACCTTTCTTAAAGTAGATTCAGAAATCTTTATTAATATATAACGAATGATCTATTTTGCTTAAAATCATATCGCTTTTCTATTTATGAATCGATAGTGCTTATTAAATGATAAAATTTTTAGCGAATGCTATTGTCTATCGCTAATTTAAAACATTACTGACTATACAGAAATAATTACTCATGCTTAACATAATGTTAAAGTAATTTAGTGTTAAATTGAAAGATATTGTGACATGTATAATACAGTATCCAATTTTTATTCCAACTGAAAAGTTATTTCAAACTTAAAATTAGACGTCATAAATGATGATTACTCTAAAAAGCCGGCATTCTTGATTGTCGTTTCTCCCGGTTTATCGTAGGAAGTGGGAATCCATTAATATTTCGGTCGTTTTGATTCTTGTTTTCACTATGATTACCTTCTTTAAAGTGGACTCGTAAATTATTAATAAATATTGACGGTAATTTAAATTTCATATACCCGGGTATCCAATTTACAAAAAAATGTTTATTTTTCAATGAGATATTTTAATAATAAAAAATAGAATCGTAGGTCAAACTGAAAAATCATATCATATCAAATTATATATCGACTTTTTATACCGGAGTATTTTTACTAAGTACCGTTATTTTTTTAACTATGGAAAATAAAGCTGTTTTTTCTCAAACTATAATCAATAAACTAAGTAATTTATTTTCAGAAAAAATGGGGAATTTTACTGCCCAAAAAAGGCAGTTCGTTTCGATGAAAAAACTTAGGGCGACGGCAATCCTTTTTGCCGGAGGCAGTATAATGATACCAACGGAAATATTCTTAAAATTAATGTTTTAACTAGGCAATTATATACTATGCATCTAATTGTGGAGAAGTTATAATATAATTCCAATTTGGTTTTTGGATTTTTCCATGTTCTTCTCTCTTTTTAAGAGAGATTAGAGTGAGTTCATTAAAAAATTAAAATCCGAAAACCAAATTACAAATAGACTAAATACAACCTTTTTTATTGCCGGAGTAATATATGATTATAAAAACGGTAAATTCTATATCCGCAGCCGGATACTTGATTGCAGGGTTGCCCCAAAGGAAATTACAGATGCTAAAGTTGTACGGTTTTCAGAAGATAGGGTTTATAAAGCTTTTACAGAACAATTTATCGGGGATACAAGCATAGAAGGTATTATGTGGGTGTTTGAGAGATTCCTAATCGATATCGGGTTGACAAACCGGAAAGATGAAACGAGCATGAAAAATCTCTTTACACACAAGGTAATGATTATAATACGAGTTCCGTATGACCAAAACAAGAAATTATAAACAGATGAAACGAATATAAACGATGTTATGAAATCACTTGATTTTGATCTCTTAAAGAAAATAGATTAGGGAGGTAATTACAATTGGATTGAAAACCATTTTATTTATAAAGTAATTTTCAGTGTAGAAACTGCAAAATAAATTCCAATATAAAATAATTTTAATAATGAAGGAGCTTAAAACTAATGAGAATAGATTGGACGGAGTACCTTAATCAAACATTAAACGTAACAATGAACGAAAATTACGGGATGACGGTTGACCCGAAATCGGAACAGCCGATTTATGAAATTGTATTTAAAACCGGCAGACTTGTTAACGCTTTCGATGACGGTCTTTTGCTCGAAGCTGAAAGAGAGGGACGGCTTATCAAAATTTTTGTTCCTTACGATTCCATTAAGTGTGTAGAAGTATTTGATATATAGAAGGGGAAACATTTTTTTGAAATATTTATCTTTCATGCTGTTTGTTCTCTATTTTTCTGCTGCTGTTTATTCGCAGGAAATAAAGATCAAAAGTCTTGAAGTTTATCCGCGCGGCGATAGACTCTCTTTGCCTGTTATAACTTCGGATAACAAGCTCATAATTGAATTCGATGTCCAATCGGATTTTGAGCCGACATTAAATATTGTTTTTAGATTTTGTGATAAAGGATGGGCGCCTACAAAGAACATCTTCTTATTGAACCAAAATAGGAACCAGCTTTTGCTCTTTGATTTTTTCCGGCTTCCGGTTACTGTTGAAGAAGCAGAATATCATTTCAGAGGATCGTTCCCGGATAAGGATAATTATATAGAGCTTCCATTTTCCGGTAAGTGGCGGTTTTACATTACCGATCAACAGGATACATCAATTGTTTATGCACAGGGCAGGTTTTTTGTTATAGACCCCGAAGTGAAACTATCTTCAAGTTTAACGAATGACCAGTTGGAAAATAAAACTTACTGGCCTGTAGAACTCTCAAAGGTTTTTAA
Source organism: bacterium BMS3Abin03 (assembly GCA_002898075.1). Taxonomy (GTDB): domain Bacteria; phylum Bacteroidota; class Ignavibacteria; order Ignavibacteriales; family Ignavibacteriaceae; genus BMS3ABIN03. The sequence goes on along the minus strand of BDSV01000164.1, from coordinate 10,595 downwards.
CATAACAACGGATTTTTACCTGCCGGAAGAATTTTACCCCGGCTATGTTGGCAGGGTTGAAATAATTGAAAACCTGAAGATTTATTACCCGGTTGTTATTAACAGGAACGATAATACGCTGGAAAGACAGTTCAAATGGGACGCTAACCGTAATTTTACTTACATTGCAAGGGATATTCTTGCAGGCAATGAGTACAGGCAGGTGGATCTGAGAGACATTAATTATTATACTACTAAAGATGTTAATGCACAGAGAGACGGGCTTGAATTTTCAAGATTTTATCTAAAGGCAAACCCCGATTTGAACGGTGCTAAAATATATACAAATTATAAAAGCCCGTTCGCAACATATTTAAACGTTACGTTTTCTATCCGTCCGCCGGATGATGTTTACGGTAGTATTTTTATTGTCGGGGCTTTCAATAATTGGAAGCTCTCAACAGAGTATCAGCTTGTTGAGGATGCCGGGATTTATTCAATCACTCTGAATCTTAAAAGAGGAATTTATGATTATCAGTATGTTGTTGCCGATGTTGTTAACGGTGAAATTGTAAATGCCGATTGGGTGATCCTGGAAGGGAATACATGGGAGAATTCAAAAGTGTATGATATATTTCTTTATTATAATGAACCGAATGACGGCGGCTACGAAAGGATTATCGGTTACATCAGAATTCCGGAAAAAAATTGATGGATAAACTAAAAATCGGAGTGATCGGAACGGGGCATCTTGGTAAGCTTCACGCCAGAATGTTTAAAGAGATTGATGATTCTATACTTACAGGGATTTATGATTCGAATACTGAACTGGCGAAAACAGTCTCCGGCGAATTTAATGTTCCTGCGTTTAATTCGCTGGAAGAATTATTAAACGAAGTTGATGCAGTATCCATTGCCGCTACAACAAGTGCTCACTATGAACTCGCTAAAGTTTGTCTTCAAAAGGGGAAGCATATTTTTATTGAAAAACCGATAACTGCTACGATTGCAGAAGCTGAGGAAGTTGTAAAAATTGCAGGTAATATGAATTTGAAATTACAGATCGGGCACATAGAAAGATTTAATCCAGCCCTTGTGTCGATGGAAAAATATATAAAAGATCCGAAATTTATTCAGACTGACAGACTATCACAGTTCAACCCGCGCGGAACCGACGTGGCTGTTGTTCTGGATTTAATGATACACGATATCGATATAATTCTTAGTCTGGTAAAAAATGAAGTTACAAACATCGAGGCAAGCGGGGTTGCAATCGTTTCAGATAATATTGATATTGCCAATGCACGCATTCAATTTGGAAACGGTGCTGTTGCAAATGTAACTGCAAGCCGGATTTCGCAAAAGAAGATGAGAAAGATGAGAATATTTCAGAGTGACGGTTATATAGCTTTAGACTTTGTTACCGGCGTTTCCGAAGTTTACAGATTGCTGCCCGTTGAGCAGGAAGTTGAGCAGGGTTTTATTTCGTTCGGAGAGATCGGGGTAGGCAATAAAAAGAAACGGCTTATTTATGAACAGCCCGGGCATAAAGATATAAATGCGTTGAAGTATGAACTGCAGCTTTTTGTCGATGCCGTGCTGAATGATAAAAAACCGGTTGTTTCGGGAGATGACGGATTACGTGCATTAAGGATTGCAAAAATAATCATAGATAAAATTGATCAATCATTGGCTAATTTAAAATTATCCCGATGAGTTAAAAATTATCGATTCAAAATTTACTCGCTGATCCAGGGTTTAACATAATAATTATCGGATGTTATGAAACGAGCATGAAAAACCACTTACACACAAGAAAATGATTATAATGCGAGTTCCATCCGACCAAAAAGAGAAATTATAAACAGATGAAAGATAAAAAAAAATATGCTGTGGGAGTTGATCTTGGCGGAACAAACATTAAAATTGGTCTGGTCTCTCCCGGCGGTAATATTTCGAAAAGACTATCCATTAATACCGAAGCGGAAGAAGGACCGTTAAAAGTAATTGAAAATATTAAAAACGGCATTCATGCTATTTTATCCAAAGCTGAAATTGAAGTTGAAGGAATTGGTATCGGCTGCCCGGGTACCGTTAATCCTGCTAAAGGTATAATTGAAAATCCGCCTAACCTGACCGGGTGGAATAAAATAAATCTTGGTCGTGCTGTAAGCATGGAATTTGAGAAAGATGTTTATCTCGAGAACGATGCTAACGCTGCTGCTATAGGAGAGATGATTTTCGGCAACGGGATAAAACTTAACTCCTTTATTATGGTAACATTAGGCACTGGTGTGGGCGGAGGAATTGTAATTAAACGGCGAATATATAGAGGTGAGTTCGGTGCTGCGGGTGAAATAGGGCATATCTCGATTAACTATAAAGGTCCTAAATGTAACTGCGGTTCTTACGGGTGCATCGAAGCTTATGCCGGCAGTAATTATATGAAAGAAAGAATAAGGAACGAGCTTAAAAAAAACAGGAACTCGTTATTGTTAAAATTAATCAATAACGATTATAACCTGATTTCACCAAAAAAAATTAAAGATGCAGCAGATAAGGGCGATAAATTTTCAAGACTCTTTATTATCGATCTTGGTGAAAAATTAGGTGCGGCTTTTGCTTCTTTAACCAACGTGCTTAATATAGGTACTTACATTGTTGGCGGGGGAGTTGCAGGATTCGGCAGACCGCTTTTCGATTCAATCCGTAAATCTCTTAAAAGCCGGGTAATGGCTCAGAATAAAAATCATATCAAGATAGTTGCAGCAAAACTTAAAAACGATGCCGGTATTAAAGGTGCTTCGGCACTTGTATTTCATGGGTTTTAAATTGTACTGAATTATTATAATTAATTGTAACATTTGAATTATACGTTCCGTCATTATTAATATATTATACTTAGCGCGGCAAGCAGCAAGTTAAGCTAAGTGATGTTGTTCATTTCCATGGTGCAAACAGATAATTTATCTGATTTTAAATTTGTACATCCACTTTGGTATTTGATTAGATCGATTAAAAATTTCCTATCGCTGCAAACTCTAAATTGGCGGATATTAATGCCGCTGATTCTTTTGCAAAAAGAACGAAGAAATAATTCGTAATACTATAATTCTACTATATTCTTATCTTTGGATTATGAAATTTCCCTTTACTGTAGTTATATATTGCTTATTTATTTCATACGCATCTGCGCAGGGTGCAGACTCTCTGAATGTTAATCCGAAAGATACTCTTACAGTTGCCGCAACCGATTCTCTCATCACTGGAAATAGAACCGCAAAATCTGATGTAGATACCGTTATCTATTCCGCCGCATCCGATTCACTTATTTTTTATGTGAAGAAGAAAAAGATGGATATTTTCGGCGATGGTAAAATCGAATACAAAAATATGCAGATAACCAGTGCGAATATTTATATCGACTTCGAAAACGATCAGATATATGCAACCGGCGAGTTATCCGATTCTGCCGACGGGAAATTAGTTAATACCCCGGTACTAACAGAAGGCACGGAAAGTTACGACGGCAAAGAAATGACTTATAACTTTAAAACGGGGCAGGGTGTAATGGTTGCAGCAAACACCGAATTCGAAGGTGCTTACTATTCGGGTACTATAATTAAAAAAGTAGATAAGAAGACATATTTTATTGAAGACGGAGTTTACACAACTTGTGATGCAGCCAAGCCCCACTATTATTTTTATTCGCCGAAGATGAAAATAGTTCAGGATGATGAAATAGTTGCGGAGTGGATCTGGCTGTTCTTTGGTGATGTACCCTTTCCTATGCCGTTACCTTTTGCTGTATTTCCTTTACAATCCGGTAGGCGTTCGGGATTAATTGCACCTGTTTTCGGTGAAGATGGCACTTACGGAACTTACCTGTCGAGATTCGGATACTTTTGGGCTATCAGCGATTACATGGATTGGAACTTTACTGCCGATTATTATACACGGGGAAGTTTTAGTCTTCACAGCAGGTACAGGTATGCTAAACGTTACTCTTATACCGGTAGTGTTCAGGGTTCCTATTCTGATTTTATAAACGGCGAATCAACCGATCCGAATTTTTCAGAAAAGATAGATTGGAGAATTAAATGGTATCACAACCAGCAAATGACCCCTACCCTGCGGTTTGACGCCAACCTCGAGTTTGTTTCTTCAAATTTTTTATCGCGAAACGTCGCGGACTTCAATGATCTCTTGAGAAATGAAATTGTATCGAATGCAACAGTATCTAAAACTTGGGAGCAATCCGGTAACAGCATGACTTTGAATTATAACAGGAGACAGGTAATTCAAACCAATGATGTTTACGAATTACTTCCCGCTTTTTCATTTAACAAAGCGCAAAGTTATCCTTTCAGAGATGAATTTAATACTGCCGAAAAGGCATGGTATGAATTCTTTGGTTATAGTTACAGCGGGCTGTTCCAGAATAACAGGAACCGTATCGGCGGCAATCTTCAAATAAGGGGCGGTATAAAACACAATATCAATATGGATCTCTCACCTAAATTAGGATACTTCAGCATTACGCCCAGCTTTAGATATGAAAGCCGATGGTATAACAAACGTATAAAAGAATTTGCTGTAACCGGTTCGACCGGAGCCGATTCTATTATAACCGACGATGTAAACGAAATAAATTTTGTCAGATCATTTAATGTTGGTGTAAGTGCATCTACAAAATTCTATGGAATGTTTAATTCACCAATCCCGGGAATAGCAGCATTCCGGCATACAGTAACACCAAGCATAACATATTCATTCCGTCCCGATTATTCCTCGCCCGGCTGGGGTTACTACGGTTCCTACAAACTTTCTAACGGTACCGAGGTAAAGTATAATAAGTTCAAAAGGGAAATATTCGGCGGTCCCGCATCCCAGAAAGTCTCATCTCTATCGTTCAATGTAGGAAATATTTTTGAAATGAAAACCGAAACCGATCCGACAGATACAACCGCCAAAGAAGAAAAATATCAGTTGCTGAATCTTAATTTTGGGATGGGTTATAATTTTGCGGCAGATTCGCTAAATTTTTCCGACATCAGACTAACTTACAGAACACAAATTAGCGACTTCTTTGATTTCTCCGGTTCTAATACCTTTACCCTTTATGATTATTCCGGAAACGCTAGCCGGGTTAATAAATTTCTTATCGATGAGGGAAAAGGATTATTGAGGATGACGAATTTTAATTTTACAATTACAACCCGGCTTTCCGGCGAAAGATTAAAATCTACCGAAACCGGTAAACCGTTAGCACCTACTAATAAAAATGATGAATTTGGATTAGGTGAAGCAAACAAGCATAATGTTTATCAGGGAATTTATAACGATAGAGACCCCGACTTTTCTATTCCCTGGGATATTGCTTTAACTTATACTTTTAATCTTAGCCGTCCGACCGCTGAAACCGAGAAGAAATTCTCGAACATTAACGGAAGCCTGAATTTCAATCTTACTCCTAATTGGAAATTTTCAATTACCGGCAGTTACGATCTTGAGCGAAAGGAGTTCGTTGCACCGCAAATAAGAGTATCCCGCGATCTGCACGCATGGATAATGAACTTTACATGGAATCCGATAGGAACATACCAGGGTTACAGGTTTGAAATAAGGATAAAAGCTCCGCAACTGCAGGATATTAAAATAACCAAGCAGGAACAGTTTTATAACACAAGATAATATTTATTTTTGAAGAAATAGTTTGAGAGAAATTTATGCTGCAATATATAATTGACGGAAATAACTTAATTGGTAAGATACCTTCCTTACATCGGCTGCAGGGAAAAGATAAACAAAGCAGCAGGGAAAAACTTGCATATCTGATCGATAATTATTTCCATAATAAAAAAGCCAAAGTAACGCTTCACTTTGATGGATTTATGAAGGAGCCGATTAAAATTACAAATGCGAAAATTATTTATTCCGATAATCATACTGCGGATGAAGAAATAAAGGATCAGATCGGGGCAGCTAAAAATAGGAAAAATATAATTTTGATATCTTCGGATAATAATCTGAAAGAATTTGCAAGAGTTTGTTCCTGCCGGGTAATTAGCAGTGAGGATTTCAATAAGAAAATATTTTCGAGTAATGAAAATAACGAAGAAAAGATAATTGAACAGATGACCAGAAACAATGATGAGTTTAAACATTTATTCGGAGTGGATGAATAAAAAAGCCGAACCGTTAATGATTCGGCTTCACTTAATTGAAAAAGTATCGCGCGCCTGCTGCAGCATTAATTGTAAATGAAGTTGAGGGTGTTAAATTCAGTATCGGTACGACTTCGAAAAAAAATCGACCCGGGAGTTTTGCAACAGGTAGTTTATGCCGAGCGGAACTCTTACACCTAGCCTTGTATCTTCCGTTTTGAATTTTACTTTCGCGCCTATTCCGTAATAAACAGGCAGCTTTCCAGCTCCTTCAATTTCGAGGATGTGGAAATCATGAAAAATATAATCTGCATAAATATGTAGTGCACCGGAACTGGAAAATGACCAGGCAACTGCTCCCTGAAATGCGGTAGTACTTCCCGTCCAGCTTTTAACACTAATACCGGTTGGTTCACCTAAGATTATACCCAATCCAAGACCTCTATCCTGCGAATGAAGTATTACGGGAAACAGGAAGACAACAAAGAACAAGAATAAGAGTTTTGTTTTCAGATTTACCTCCTTAATGAAAATATTGATTCGGATTCCGAAAATATAAACTGTAAATATAGCTCATTCCGGTACTCGAAAAAACATTAAGGTGAGTAAACTATTTATTCCGATTGTTTTGTTCCGGTCAGTTTATTATATAACCACGCAAAGATTGCACCGCCTATTAAACCATCCACAAATCCCCAAATCAATCCTATAATTGCACCGCCTGCACTTATCGAATAACCAAAGTAAAATGTAGAAAGTTTACTCAAGATTCTTCCTTGAGATCCGATAATCAATATCCAGAGAGTAATTATAAGAATTGTTAAGCCCCAAAGAATTCCACAGGTTAATCCAAATGCTTTAATGTTTAGCTTCATTGTATCCTCCTGTTAATTTAGGTATTTAAAAATAGAATACTCATAAATAGAATCAAAGAAAAAAATGCAGATGGTCTTATTATTTTTCGATAATATGATTTAACTCGGCTATAATACGGCTGCTGTCTATCCCGCTGTCTCCGCTGTAATTACAAATTTTAGGATCACCGGGGCAGTGATTTGAGCAGTATTCGTTTTTTGGTAGCAGGATTGTTGATTCGTTTCCCAACGGACCCCAGAGTTTTGGCGAACAAGCTGTAAGAGGGCAGAACAGAGACAACGTTTTTACTTTTAGTGCCGCTGCTATGTGCATCGGACCGGTACTTGCAGAGATTAGAATATCTATCGCTGCGATGTTGAGTATCGATTTTCTCAATGGACTATTGAGGTTTGGATACTCAACCTTTTCTAGATTGAGCAGTTCTTTTGGCGGCTTATTGTCTGTAATTACTACTTTTATATTTTTATCTGCTGCAAGCTTTTCTGTAATCTTTTTATATTCGGCGGCGGGCAGGTTAGGAGCCGAATTACCGCTCGTTACATTTATCCCGACAATAAAATTATGATCTTTCAGGTATTCGTTCCTTTTTCCCTCGATAAATATTTTTTCTTCGTTTGATAAAAATATTTCCGGTTCGATCGATTCCGGTTCGATACCGATTTTCCTTACCATATCCATGCAATAGTCGGCTTCATGTCTCAGTGAAATATACTTTTTTCTGTCGACAAATTTAGTAAAGGTTAAAAACTGGTATAGCTTGCGTCCTACTCCTATTCTTTTAGGAATTCCGCTGAAGAATAAAATCCAGTTTAATCTTTCGTTCGGTAAAAGCATAAATGCATGAGTAAATTTATATTTTCTTATCTTGCTAACTATCGACCAAAATTTGTCCTGCGATTTTTCAGCCTCGTCAAAAACAATAATCTCATCTATGTAAGGATTATTTAAATAAATATCTTTTGTGTATTTCTTTACTAATACAGCTATAAAACTACCGGGTAATTTTTTCTTTACCTCACGCGGTATGGCAGTTGAAAGAATAACATCTCCTATTCTATCTATCCTGGATAAAAGTAATCTTATCTTTTTCATTATTTTATTTATAAATTTTAAGTGATAAAAAATAGAAAAAATCTTTGCTAAAAATGCCTAATATCTTATATTGCATTAAGATTTTATTTTAAGGGGAGATAAACTGTTTTATTTACAGCTTTTATCTCAATAAATAATATCTGGTTTTTTATGTATGGTTATTCTTTAAATGATTTTTTCTAACTATACTTTTCAAAAAAAGTTATTTATTCATTAATATAGGAGTAAAAGTGAATCATATATTTTCTACAAAAATGTTTTTAGTTTCTTTCTTGTTTGTTTTTGTTATTATGCCGGGGAACAGAATTTTTGCCCAGGGAGATAACCCGAGGGTCGATGCTCTTCCTAGAGAGTATCAGCAAGAAGTTATTTACAGTGATGCTCCATGGACAGTAATTACAACATCGGACGGTTTTGATAATTTCAACCTTGGTACTGATTTTGCCGAGCCGCATATGTCTCAAAATCCGAATGATCCTTTACAATATTTTAATGCTTTCAACATTAATGGTACTTGGCGAACTGCTAACGGGCACGATTGGACTCATACGTACCCCAGCTTCGGCACATCTGTGCACGGAGACCCGGTTACGGCTTACGATAGTTTAGGACATTTGTATTATGAAAATATGTATGGTGGCATAACGGGTTGTAAAGTAATCGTTTCTTCCGATAACGGTGTAACCTGGTCATCGGCTGTTACATCAATTTACGGAGGAGACAAAAACTGGATTGCTGCAGACCAAACTAGCGGTCCCTATGCAAATTTTGTTTACACAACCATGACAAATTCAAGTTTTAGCGGGCACGCTTTTGCACGCAGTACTAATTTCGGTGCTTCGTGGACAACAACGAAAACGTTTTCAGGTTCCCCGCTTCCCGGTGCTATGGTTGCTGTAGGTCCAAACGTTGTAGGTTCCGATATTCCCGGTGGTGCTGTTTATGTTGTTACAAATACCGGCAGTACGTTTTCTCCTGTTTATAGGTTTTATGTTTCCACAAATGGTGGACTTAGCTGGACATTTAAATCGGCGCAAAGTTTTGCCGGTTATGTGGGTTCAAATGTCGGAGGCAGGCACTCGGTTCAGAATATGAGAACAAGACCTTATCCGTTTATTGCCGCCGATAACAGTTATGGTACTTACAGAGGAAGATTATATCTTGTTTATGCTTCTAATAATCCTCCGAATAATGGAAACAAACCGGATATTTTCTGCAGGTATTCTGACGATCAGGGCGCAACCTGGTCTTCCGCTGTTGTTATTAATGATGATGCTAATTCTCAAAATAGTCATCAATGGCATCCGTCAATCTGGTGTGATAAGCAAACGGGAAAATTATTTGTTAAATGGATGGATACCCGTGATACTCCAACAAGTGACAGCGCTTATATTTATGCTTCATATTCAACAGACGGCGGACAGACGTTTGTAGCCAATCAAAGAATTTCAAATCAGAAAATGAAAATTAATTGCACAACTTGCCCGGGCGGCGGCACACCACGTTATCAGGGCGATTACGACGCCATCATCTCGCAGGATGGAATTGCATTGGCTGTCTGGACTGATTTTCGGAGCGGTAATTTTGGCAGCTACGTTGGTTACTTCCCGGATTTTGCAATGACGGTTGATCCTGTAAATCCAATTGTTGCCAATAACGGCGATGCAGCTATAGTAACTATTGAGGTACCGGATGTGAAAATGTATTCTCTAAATGCCATCTTTTCTGCAACATTAAATTCGACGCCGGCGCAAGGCACAATTACATTGGATTTCCCTTATGGCAATGTTGTCAGCAGTTTCCCGGGCAGTGTTCAGTTGCGTATAGTAACATCCAACGGTCCGGTTACTAACGGCGACTACCCGGTTACTATTACCGGCGAGGGACCTAACGGTACTCCCGTTCATAAACGCGATATTACTATAACGGTTCAGGACCCTGTCCCGGTTGAACTGACATCGTTCAATGCTTTAGCCGAGGGTAATACTGTTATTCTAAAATGGCAAACTTCAACAGAATTGAATAACAGTGGATTTGAAATACAGAGAAAAGCAAAAGGTGATTTTGAGAAGATAGGTTTTGTCCCGGGACATGGAACAACAACCGAAGTTCAATCGTATTCGTTTACCGATGAGAATATAACGGCAGGAAGCTACTCATACCGGTTGAAACAAATCGATTTTGACGGCACTATCGATTACTCGGATCTTGTTAATGTCGATATTACCCGGGTTAATAATTACTTCCTGGCACAGAACTATCCAAACCCCTTTAATCCAAGCACAACAATTTCATTTGCGATTGCTGAAGACGGAATGGTAACATTACGTATATTCGATGTACTCGGCAATGAAGTTAAAACATTGATAAACGCAGAAAGAACCGCAGGTGTGTACGATGCAACATTTAATGCATCTGACTTATCGAGCGGCGTATATTATTATCAGTTAACATCGGGCAGCTTTACATCTACAAAGAAAT
>BDSV01000163.1 GCA_002898075.1 bacterium BMS3Abin03 | reverse complement strand
ACGATGAAGTCTTTTTAAAGTGGATAACCGCAAGTGAACTTAATAATTATGGATTTGAAATTCAGAAATCAGTTGATAATAAGCACTGGGGAAATATTGGTTTTGTACCTGGTAATGGAACTTCAACTGAAACCAACCATTATCAATTTGTTGATAGAATAATAAATAATAGAGAAATAAGCTACCGCCTAAAACAGTTAGATTATGATGGATCATTTACTTATTCAAAAATAATCTCAGTTTATTTTAACACCGTTCCATTAACATATCAGCTTTTTCAAAATTATCCTAATCCTTTCAATCCTACTACAACTATTACATTCTCAATTCCAGAAAAACAAGATGTAAATATTTATTTATATTCAATACTGGGAGAGAAACTTAAAGAGTTAGTTAATGAAGAAAAAGACCCCGGCTATTATGAAGTAAACTTCAACGCATCAAATCTTGCGAGCGGTGTATATTTTTACCGGTTCGTTGCGGGAAGCTATGTCAGCACACGCAAAATGCTGCTTTTGAAATAGTGCCAAGTGCCAGTCACCTAAGAGGAGACCGGCTCAGAGGTGACTGGCACTTACACTTACAATGAAATGTATTTTATTCCGAAGAATGTTCCTTACGCATTTGTTCGGCGAGCTCTCTAATTTCTGCAATGTCTCTCTGCATTTCACTCCATCCATACCACATTGCATAATCGGGGTTTGCATGGAATGTTCCCTGGAATGTTCTCATTCTGTGTTCAAGAAACATTACAAATAACTTTTGCTCGATTACACTCGAGGCATCATGAAATGTAAGAAGATCGGGGAATGCATAAGTGTAGCCCTCCGGCTTCTGAAGGATTCCATCTTTATACAAGCCGGCAACAATCCGGATACCCTTAGCCATCAGATAATCTGCTTCTTTAATCATATCATCGCCTTTTTCCAATTCGGCTTTGGCAAAATTTTCAGAGTGACAATTGCCGCAGGTTTCAATCATCTTATCTCTTTCTTTCTGCCAATCTTCCTGGGTGAGACGGGCAAGATCTCCGGCTTTTACCACATCGAGTCTTCCTGTCGGATTACCTTCCGGATCAAGCACACCAAGCCCCTGAAGAATCGCAACTCTGTCGGCAGCCCACTGCTTATCTTCGGGCAGAGGTAAGCGCACGGCTAAAAATCCCCAGGCAGTTCGTACTTCATGATTTCCTTTCTGCATATGGCAAGTCTGGCATGTAGGTGCGGAAGAATTTTCCGGCAGAATGCCCAGTTGTTTTAATGAGAATCTTACCCCGTGTTTTGACCCGGAATACATTTCCCACTGCGGATGATCGAAACCCATATGGCAGGTTTGACATGCTTGCGGCTGGTTTGCTTCTTTAACCGAAAAAGTATGCCGGGTATGGCATGCATCGCAGGAAGCATTGCCAAAACCCGAACCTTCATCCTTAAGCTTTTTAATTTCCTCTTTCGATTTCAGTCCTATTTTATGGCATCCGCCGCAGCCCTTCATTCCTTCGGTCAATGCCATCGGCTGCATATGGAATGTAGGCATTGCTGTAAGAGCAATCCAGGCAAGTGAATGCTTACCTTTTTTAAATTGCTCTACCTGGGTATCGTGGCAAACGCCGCATGTTTCGGGTGTGGGTAGTTCAACCTTATCCACATCATTCATGCCGTTATGCCCGTCTCCATGGCAGAAAGAGCAATCGATATTATTTTCTGCATGCTTGCTCAACTGCCAGTCTGTAACTATGTTCGGTGTAATGTCTTTATGACATTCCACACAAGTTTGTGCGAGAACAAACGAACCTGAAAAAAGAAACAATACCCAAAAGAATAACATTTGTTTCATATTTTCTCCTCCCTGTTTTTGTGATTGATTAGCTGTTTTATATTTGCCGGAACATTTTCGTTTTATAAGATTTGCAACCTGATATTTTTATTCATTAAACTAATTAAATGTTTGTTCCTTCATTAAATTATAAGCTTGCAGTTAACATCAAATAAGTCCAGTATGCAACATCTTCTCCCGGAAAATACATGGCTTTCATCAAATCTCCCTGAAAAAAGAAACTGTTGCCCCAAACAATAGTGGTTCCCTTCACAAAAGCATATTTAACCGTCAAGTCAAGTTCCTGCCCGAATGTACTGGTTTCCACAGAATTCTGCTCTTCCACTAAAAACACGTTTGCCGATTTGTTCGACATAAAATGATGCAGGTTAGCACCGAATTCCCACTTCGAATCTTTAGGTTGAACAAACAATATCGCATAAAAATCATTAAGCCCGAGATTTAAAGTGTTCTTCGGAATGCCGATGAAATAATCCATAAAGCCGTAGAATTTATGATTAGTAGCGTAAGCCGGATTAAATGTATTCATTTTCGTTGATTGATCATCAGGATTTGTACCCGAAAGAATATCTGCTGCAAGACCTAATTTTGTTATTCCTGTTTTATAATACGCACTTGCAGAAACTAAATAAGCGGAAAGGTCCTTCCCTTCCTTGCTGCCGAACTGATAACCTGCTTCTACAATTGTAGAAAACCTGCCAAAAGTTCCCCAATAACTTCCGCCTACTGTTCCCACACTAAGTTTACTTGTGTCTCCAATAACTTTTTCCCGGTTTACATCATAATAACCAAATACATCCAGCTTCTGATTTTTATTGAATCTTGTTATTTTCCAAAAACCATAGATGCTGTGAGAAGGAGTTGGTTCCTGCGGATAGGGATAAATCCCGGGATTTGCGTTGCCGATATAATTTACAGATTCGCGAACGGTAAGCCCGAATAAATGCAGGTCCCATACTTTTGGCGCCAACACGAACCTGATACCGTCGAATGATCTTCCGACATAATTCCAGCCGACTGCACCGAAAAACCGTTCAGTGCCGTACACCACCTCGAATCTTCCTGCCTGAATTAACCAGTTCCAGCCGAATAATCCATTAAGCATTACATATCCCTGATGGAGGTCGAGGTTAGCCGAACTTTTGAGAGTACCCGGTTCGGAGCCAAATACTCTCGAATCTTGAGCTTGAATATAGAGAATCACTTTTCCCTCGAAAGATTTTTGCACCCCGAATCTTATGCGGCTGCTTGCAAAAGTATAAGGATGCGTGCTGTTTGAAAAATCTCTGCCATCCAGTTCCGATCTTAAACGGATCTGACCGAAAATTTTCCACCCATCTCCCAAATCTTTCTGAGCAAAGGAAGCTGTAATAGTTAAAATTGCAATAACAAATGAGTAAAAAACAGTTTTCATATTCTCACCGTATTTTAAATTCCCTGATTATGTTCTAATTAAAGCAGTACTAACCGCTTATTTAATGTTTATTAAAAAAAATATTGCTGCCCGATGGAATACACCAGCCGGACAGCTAAAAGCATACGCTGAAATTACTTTCCGTAACGCTGTTTGAATTCATCCCGCGCTTTTTTGCGTTTCTCCTTTTCAGCTTCGGGTAAATTGCCGGTAAACCATGAATGTTCCGGTCTCGAAAGTAATTCTTTAATTTTCGTTTTTAATAATTTGGCTCCTTCAACTTTTTTCGGATCATCGGAGGTTAAGTTTTTACCTGCAATTTCTTTCAGCTCGGGAATAAACTTGGTGTACCAGTGTTTCGCTACTTCGTACAAACCATGCCATTGAGTATAATCGGGTGCCATCATCGAAACACCATGCCTTGCTCTTCTGCCTTCGTGATGCCAGATTTCCCACCATGTCCATTCAACCTGGTCGTCAAACTTCATCGGGGTAATTAATTTATTTTCATAAAGGACGCTCATCAGTTCACCGCCCGGTTTGCCAAATTTAGAGTTGTAAAGTTCTATCAACCCGTCGTACTGGATATAAAAGTTATCGACATAATTTGGTGTATGACACACATTGCAAACGTCTTTCATATTATTTCTTCTTGCTTCCCAATTAACTTCAGACATTTTTTCCAGCCCGAGTTTCTTATCGGAAATTTCCGGGCGAACAGAAACCGGCGGGCGGTTATTCCAGCTTATCCTCATTCCCACATCATGGGTTACGGGAACGAAGTCGCCATCATTTGTTCTTACGGCTGACATATGACAGGTTGCACAGGTAGGTGCTGCAGTGTAATCTTCACCTAAAACCCATTTCGAATTTTCCATTTTCAAATCGTTTTCATGAGCGAAAAAAGCAATACCGTGTTTTGATTCTTCATAGATTTCTTTTTGAGGATGATCCGGACCGAGATGGCATTTGCCGCAGTTCTCCGGTCTTCTTGCCTGTTCAACCGAAAAAGCATGTCGCTGATGACAGGCAGTACAGGAACCAACACTGCCGTCGGGATTATATCTTCCGATGCCCGTATTAGGCCAGCTTGCAGGAGTTAACGAACCGTCTTCATTAACCTCCACAACACTGCCGTGGCACTGCTTGCAGCCGCTAACCGTTAAAGCCGAACCACCGTAAAAGTTCCAATCTCCCTCAACTATATCGGCTAAAAAGTTATCCAGCGAACCGAGAATTAATCCTGCTTTTGAATGATGACTTTCTTCAAATTCAGCCACTTCTTTTTCGTGGCAACCGGCACAATCTTTTGGGGAAACAATAATTGCGATATTGTACCCGTTATGTTCAAAAGCATCGGCGTCATTTTGCCCCGCCTGATGACATTCATAACACCCTACGTTCGCTCTGTAATGTTTTGAAGTTCCCCACTCCTGGTAAATACCGTTCGTTTTAGAAATATGGCACTCGATACAATCCTTTGTCTGGTCGGACATTTGATTTGGCGTTTCTGTTTGTGCAAAACCATACATCAAAGTAAACAGCGATAAAAATAGTATGATTAAAATTTGTTTTGGTTTATTCATCTGAGCTCCCTTGGTTTAATTATAGTTGATTAGTTAACTGAATAGTCTATAAGTTATTTTTTGATGATCGTAGTTCATCTTTCCGATTTTAACTTGATTTCAATTTCAGACAACTCTTCTTCTGTTAAAACTTCCTGGAATTTTACAAATAATTCCCGTTCTTCTTTCCGGATATGAGATTCGAGAAGATATCCAAGTTTGTTCAAAACGGTTTCGGGCTTATCGGCAGTTTTTAATTCTTCAACTAAACTTTCTATCTCTCTGTGTTCATTTATTATTTCGTCAACCCGGTTATCGAGAGCGGAGTCTTTTCCTTTTACTTTAGGAAAAAGGATTTCATCTTCATCATTAAAATGCCTGATTAATTTATCCCGGTAAGACTGTATTGTATAATTTACTTTCTCTTCGATAGTTTTCGGGAGGTGTTCATACACGGGGGCATCTTTTTTAATAAGCTGAGCCAGCACAAGACCATGATGATGGTCATGCGATAATATATAAAATGCTTTATGTCTTTTAATAGCCATCGTTTATTTTTTTGGATTGATCCGGTAACCCATCAATTTTCTCCGGCTCGATCTCTACTTTTTTATAGTTTTTTGTTTTACTCTTTTTAATTGCATCTTCGTTATACTTTTTTAAAGTTTCAGTTCCGGTCGGATGCCCGAGACTATTCAAATTCTGGTAGAGAATAAGATATTTATCTTTTGAAACATTGTTATACCAATTCCCTGTAATCATTCCCGCACCGGTAATCAGCATAAACATGGCAACTATTCCAACTGCAACATATTTTTTATTTATTTTTTTCTTCGTTACAATATTTTCAAGCCGCAGCGTATCTTTAACAGGGCAAACATCAACACAGTTAAGACAGGTTGTACATTCATCTGATATAACTGTTTTAACTTTATCTACTTTTACAAACGAGGGACATGCCTCACTGCACAAACCGCAATCGATACAGCTATACGCATTTCTTTTTATCTTATTCGGACTCAACAGCGACGCGATACCAAGCAGAGCACCGTAAGGGCAAAGATACCGGCACCAAAAATTCCGGATCGGAATTGAGAGCAGGAATAATACACTGATAACTATAATAGAAAATTTTGAAAGGTTTGCAAAAAAGTGGAATAGTTTTATATCCGATACAAGATTATACGAGCTGCCGAGAAAAGCTCTTACTGCAGTTAAGCTCATTAAAAAGAATACAGAATAAACAAGAAAGCCAAGCAGGAGATATTTGATACTTCGCAGCGGATAATCCAACCACTTAGGAACTTTAAAGTTCTTACCAAAAAGTTTTTTACCGAAGTCGCCGATAAGTTCGGAAAGAAAACCGAAGGGGCAGAGCCAACTGCAAAATGCTTTTCCGAAGAGAAGGGAAATCAGAACTATTGCAAAGAATATGAATAAGCCCGCCGGGTGTGCCTGGTGAATGGTTCCTGTTGTAATGAAAAGATAAAAACTCATGAACGAACTTATAGGAAGAAATCCGTCAACGCCGGGAGGACGGCTCGCAAACGCTGCAGTGCCGTCTGATTTCAAATATAGAATAAAATTATAGAATTCTATTCCAATCCAAATACAGAGTAATACAAAAAGCATTTGAATAATAAATCTAACTTTCTGTATTCCCCTTTCGTTATTCTTTATAACTTTCTTCCCTGTACTCATATCAGATCTAAACAATTTACTCTTGCTGAAGAGTTTTTATTTTTGTTAAGGTTTTATCTTTCAACTGGTCTAAAGTTTCCGTAGAAAGCATTTCAAAAGCTTTAGTGCGAAGCGCTCCCCAGCTATCGTGAACAGGGCATGGTGTATCGGGGGAACATTCCGGGAAACCGAGAACGCAGCTATTAAACATTTCAAGCCCGTCTATTGCCTGAACAATATCGATCAATTTTATCTGCGAGGGATCCTTTGCCAACCCAAAGCCGCCGGATTTACCTTTTGTAGAAAATATTAAACCACTATTTCTTAAGCTTTGTAGAATTTTAGAAATGAATTCTTTGGGGATTTTAAGTGCTCTAGATATCTGATCCGAAGATTTAGTCGTATCTTTATTGTTTGCAGCCAAATATAGCACCGCCTGCATTCCGTATTCACACTTTTTAGAAAATATAACTGTCATATAATCAGATAAAATTGTCTGATTAAAAATAATAAAATGCTAATTCTCTGTCAAGAAAAAAGTTATTTAATTTTAACCGGCGAACACCCTACCGGCTCACTTCGGCAATGTCTGTGTCTCCAACCGGAAAATGTTTTTTATCGAGCCGTTCATCAAACAGCTTCCCTATTTCGGCACCGATAATAAAAACCACGGATGTATAATAAATCCAGAATGCAAGCACAACACCTAATGCATAAGCGCCGTATATTCTGCTGAAAGTATGAAAGTTAGCCAGGTAAAGCCCAAAAACTTCCTTTGCACCAGCCCACATCAGCGAAGCCCAAAGAGCTCCGAGTAAAACAGATCGTTTCCGGATTTTAACTATCGGCATAAATTTATATAACACTGAAAAGATGATGTAGATAATCAGGAATGAAAAGCTTGCAGTAAAAAATTTTTGAAAGATCGGATGATTAAAAGCTTGAAGATACGGAGTCGATTCGGCAAGCGAACGGAAAAGATCTATAAAAGGGGATAACATTGTAGTTAGTAAAAACGCTAAAACAGTAACAAGTATCACCGCAAAGTCTCTTAGTTTTCCTAAAAATATATTAACGTCAATATCGGTCCCGAATATTTTATTTAAAATTGTTCTTATGCTGCTTGCAAACCCGCTTGCAGCGAAAAAAAGACCGATAATTCCGATAAATCCTGCAATGTTTCTATATGCAACAACTTCGTGAACGCGCTTAAAAATAATTTCTTTCGCAAAATCAGCATAGGTATCATACGGTATTACAGTATTTATCAAAGTAACGATTTGGCTTTCTACTTCTACAGAATTAAGGAATTTACCTAAGAGCCAAAAAATGATCAACGTAAAAGGGATTATACAAACAAAAAGCGAGAATGCTAATCCGCCGGCTAAAAGAAAAACATGATGATGGTCAAGTCTATAGTATAACCCGCCGAAGTAATGCATAAAAAACGATTTGAATTTATGCCACGATGGTTTGAGGTGCAGGTAAAAGCGAACTTTGCGAAACAGCGGATAAAGTCTGCTCTTTTTAAATTTATTTTGAATCTTATTCTTCACTGTTCATAATATCAGAAATTGTATTAAAATATAAGTCGGCTAACTTATTTATATCAACTTGAATTAGATTATTCACGTTCAACTTTGTTCCGCCCGTTCTTCCCAATAAATAATATGCTTGGTCTTTAGATTTTAATGTTTGTTCAAATTCATCTTTGCTCTGCTCATTAACAGATACAATTACACGTGATTGACTTTCGGAAAAGAATGAAAAATCGTTCCGGTTCTTAACGGGAATGTTTACCCGGGCGCCGGTTAAATTTTCATTATCCATAACACAACACTCGGCAATAGCGCAAATAATTCCTCCCTCCGAAATGTCATGAGCAGATTTTATCAATCCCTTTCCAATTAACGATAATAAATTATCTTGCATTTTCTTTTCCGCTTCAAGATTTAACTGCGGTGAATCGCCGGCAACTTTATTGTGAATTACTTTCATATATTCACTTCCGCCAAGCTCCTGTTTATCATCACCTAAAACATAAATTAAATCATTCTCGTCTTTAAAGTAGGATGTGGTTATGTTTTTCAGCTCTTCAATCAATCCAACCATCCCGATGGTGGGTGTCGGATAAACAGCGGTATCGGGAGACTCGTTATAAAAACTAACGTTTCCTCCTGTTACCGGCGTATCAAAAAACCTGCAAGCTTCACCCATTCCTTCAATTGCCTGTGTAAACTGCCAGTAAATTTCCGGTTTGTACGGATTACCGAAATTAAGGCAGTTGGTAATAGCGAGCGGCACCCCGCCCGAACAAACAATATTTCTCGCAGCTTCGGCAACCGCTATCTTCGTTCCTTCTTTAGGATTGAGATAAACATACCGTGCATTGCAATCTGTTTTCATCGCCAGGGCTTTACCCGTGCCTTTCAGATAAATTACCGCAGCATCGCAGCCGGGACCGACAACCGTATTCGTTCTAACCATCGAATCATACTGCTCGTAAACCCATCTCTTCGATGCAATATTGGGTGACGAAAATACTTTGAGAAATGCACCGGTTAAATCATCCGGTTGAGGTAAGGAATTAAAATTAAATGCCCTTGTTTCTTTTATGTAGGAAGGTTCTTTTTGTTCACGAATATAAACCGGGGCGCCGCCGCCAAGCACAAGTTCTTCGGCAGGTATCATAACTTTTTTTTCGCCTTTATACTCTACCGTTAAATTATCATCGTTTGTTACTTGCCCGATTATTTCGCAATGAAGGTCCCACTTTTCAAAAACATTTTTAACCCTGTCTTCATAACCTTTTTTAACAACACAAAGCATTCTTTCCTGGCTTTCGGAAAGCATAATTTCATAAGCGCTCATCCCGTCTTCGCGCAGGGGTACTTTATCGAGGTCAACTTTCATTCCCGATTTTCCTTTTGCGCTCATTTCACTTGTCGAGCAGGAAATTCCGGCAGCGCCCATATCCTGTATCCCTATTAGCCAGCCGTTTTTAACAATTTCGAGTGTCGCTTCAAGCAAAAGTTTTTCAGTAAAGGGGTCACCGACCTGAACCGATGGACGTTTCGCTTCCGATTTTTCCGATAGTTCTTCCGAAGCAAAAGTAGCGCCGTGTATTCCGTCCCGTCCTGTCGACGAACCTACAATCATTACCGGGTTACCTTCGCCTTTTGCAATTGCACTAGCATAAATTTTCTTACTCACTATTCCTACCGCCATTGCATTAACAAGCGGATTTCCCCGGTATGATTCATCAAAATAAACTTCGCCCGCAACCGTAGGCACACCGAAACTGTTTCCGTAATCGCCGATACCTTTTACAACGCCTGCAAAAAGGTAACGGGTTCTTGCATCGTCGAGTGAGCCGAATCGTAATGAATTTAATGATGCTACCGGGCGCGCACCCATCGTAAAAATATCGCGCATTATTCCGCCTACGCCGGTTGCAGCACCCTGATACGGTTCCACAGCAGATGGATGATTGTGGCTTTCTATTTTAAATGCAACTGCAAGATCATCTCCGATATCTACAAGCCCCGCATTCTCTTCACCGGCACTTACGAGCAGACGCCCTCCCTCGCGAGGAAGTGTTTTCAGCAATGCGATAGAGTTTTTATAACTGCAATGCTCGCTCCACATTACGCTGAAAACACCGAGTTCGGTAAAGGTAGGGGTTCTGTTTAAAATCTTTAATATTCTTTCATACTCTTCTTCATTTAATCCATGCTCGAGGGCAAGCTCAAGAGTTACTTCTGGTTCCTGCATTTCATCAATTTATTATATTCAAAATAATTAAAATTTAAGGTTTGAAATATAATGTTTTTGATGAAGGATGAGAAGTCAGGTGAAAATCAATAAAATATGATACCTTACCTAAAACCGTAAGCAATGTGAGTTGTAAAAAAAGCGACATTAACAGGCAATTGTTTTACAAAATTCAGTAACTGCAAGACACAATTGAGAAGTGTCTTTTCCTCTATCTACTTCACATAAATATTAACATGCATACAAAATATATTCTTGATACTTTCATAATCATACTATATTTTAGTGTGTAGTACTATGTGTAAATAATTGTGTGAAAGGAATAATTATGCCGACAAACTTAGCAATTGATGATCGCTTGATCGAAGAAGCTGTAAAAGTAGGCAACCATAAAACGAAAAAAGATGCGGTCACTGAAGCACTGCAAGAGTATATCCAAAAACGGAAACAGCTTAAAATCAAAAAACTTTTTAATTCTGTTGTATATGAGAAAAGTTACGATTATAAGAAACAGCGAAAAGTAAAATGAACGTAATCGTAGATACAAGTGTTTGGTCACGGGTTCTCAGATATAAACGTAAACCTTCAATTGTTAATGCAGAAAAAATGATGAGGCTAATTGACGAAGGAAGGGTTGTAATGTTAGGACCAATACGGCAGGAAATATTATCCGGCGTAAAAGAAAAGAAACAATTCAATTTGTTGAAAAAACATTTAGCTGCATTTCCCGATCATCAAATAAAAACCGTAGATTATGAAAAAGCAGCAGAGTACTTTAACACTTACAGAGCAAAAGGGATACAAGGTTCTAACACAGACTTTTTAATTTGTGCGGTGTCGGTTAATAACAATTTTAGTATCTATACTTCGGACAAAGATTTTACTCTATTCAAAAAATATTTGCCTATCCAATTAGAAGATTGAAATTTTGCCGGGATTGTCCCAAAAGTTAATTTTTTTTAGTGTCATTCCCACGCAGGTGGGGATCTCTGCAGTTACGAGATTCCGCATCAAGTGCGGAATGACAGAGCGTTTTCCATTACCGCTAACACCTAATTTCAATTGTGTGATTAAAGATTATTTACATTTTTTATGTTGCAAAATGTTCGCATATTTGCTAACTTTGTTCAATGAGAGAAGTCAATTTTTATAAAACAATATCCGGTAAATCTCCTATAAAAGAATTCCTTGATTCTCTCCCTGGAAAGCAAGTTCAAAAAATAACCTGGGTTCTTGAAATTATTGAAGAGTCACGAATCGTTCCTAAACAATATTTCAAAAAACTTGTTAACACAGACGATATTTGGGAAGTTAGAGTAATCTCATCTTCCACTATTTTTCGTTTACTTGGATTTTTCGACGGGAATGAACTTGTTATACTAACAAATGGTTTTATAAAAAAGACTCAAAAAACACCGCTTAAAGAGATTAAATTGGCGGAGAAAAGAAAAAAAGATTATTTAGCAAGGAAAAAATAATTATGAGTGATTTAAAAAAATATATTGCAAAAAGAAAAAAGATTGATCCGGAATTCGCCAAAGATTATGAAATCGGTTATCAAAACTTTAAAATAGGTGTAATATTACGTGAATTAAGAAAGCAGTCTGGAATTACGCAGGAAGAATTGGCTAAAAAATTAAAAACAAAAAAATCTGTAATATCGAGAATTGAAAACCACGCCGAAGATATACGATTATCAACATTAAACAAATATGCTGAATGCCTTGGCAGAGAATTAAAGATACAACTCGTTAAGGTTTAGTAGCCGTACTTTTCAACATAACATTAGAGAACATTTGCAAAAAGGGAAACGGTTAAAACCGTTTTTTTTTCTTATTAGTTTTTATTTTGCATGGCTGTCTAAAAAGTAACATATACTAAACTGTCATCCCCACGGATGTGGGGATCTCTTGCAGTTACGAGATTCCGCATCTCCCAAGGGGATGCCTTCGGCAAAGTGCGGAATGACAGAGTGTTTTCCATTTCCGCTAAGACCCAATTTTAATTGGGTGACTAAAAGGCAATCCCCCGCCGCCAAACCAAACTTTTTGATTCTTTACAATTAATAAATTATGTTGCAAATACTTCTATGGGCGGCTTTTCTCAATTACAACTTATCCGGTGGGGAAAGCTGATTTCCAGTAAGTATGTTTTTAATACAATGCAATAATGATGGTTGGTAAATATGCAGTACCTGTTTTCACATAGCTATAGTTTTTACAATTTTTTGAACAAATCGGAACATAGATGTCGCGGTGCGTGCATATCTTTGTTTTTGTAGTAATAATCTTTCTTACTATAGTTAAGGTTATATTTTAAGCATTCACTGTAAATGAATATTCATTTTTGTAAATTATAATAAAAAAAAGAAGATATTCTTATGAAAGCAATAAGTGTTTATATTGATACATCAATTATTGGCGGCAAATTTGATCCTGAGTTTCAAAAAGCAAGTATCAAATTTTATGAACAGGTTAAAGAAAATAAGTTTCATCTTATTATTTCTACATTAGTTCAGGAAGAGATTATTGCAGCACCTAAACACGTTAAAAAATTTTTCGATGAATTAAAACCAAAAGCAACTTTAATTGAAGTAACAGAACCTGCATTAAAACTTAGAGAAGCATACCTCAAAGCTAAAATAGTATCAAAGAAAAGTGCGAATGATGCTCTGCATGTTGCGCTAGCAACAGTAAATAATTGTCCGATTATAGTAAGCTGGAATTTTAAACATATCGTTCACTATGAAAAAATAACTCTTTATAATTCAATTAACATTTTAGAAGGTTATCAACAAATAGCTATATATTCACCACTGGAGGTTATAAGTTATGAATAAAGAATTTGATTGTGTAGAAATGAAAAGGAAGGGCGCTGCAAAATTGCAAAAGAAGTTAGCAGGATTAAGTATAGAAGAAGAATTATTATTCTGGAAAGTGCGTAATAAAGTATTTAAGGGAGAACAAAAAAGACGAGTGAAAACAAAAAAGAGTTCCACAAAAGTATAATACTCTTTTTAAACAAAAAAACCGAAAACCTTGTTGCAAATACTTCTATGAGCGGCTTTTCTCAATTACAACTTATCCGGTGGGGAAAGCTGATTTGCGGTAAGTATGTTTTTAATACAATGCAATACTGATGGCTAATAGATATGCAGAACCGGAACCTATTTTCACATAGCTGCGGTTTTTGCAAATTATTAAACAAATTGGAACGTAGATGTGCAGCTTCACGTATATCTATGTTCTTTAAGTAACAATTAGAAAAAGTATAAGTAATAGTTAGTTGCTTATTATAATTATGAAAAGTATTGATATTAAAATAGAAAGAAACAAACTGCCTCCGCCAAGTTCGGTTGATTATATGGTCATACTTGACCAAATTGAAGGTGATACAAGAAAAGATGAAAATAGACTTAATGATAAATCTAAACGGACATTTGAAGTGAAGGCGTTATTATCAAAAGCATTATTCTTTAACCAACGGGTAGACTTTTCTATAGATGAAAAAGCTGGCAGTTCTTTTTTTGTTATTCCACCCAATGCCGTAAAAATGTTAATCCCAAATACTTTTGGCGTTTTTACCTGCTATAAAAACGAAGCAAATGAATTATCATTGATTACAACTAACATTGAGGCAAATGGTTGGGAAGAAGCTTTTCAAATATTTTTCAAGGTTGTTTCTCCCTTTCTTGACCATCTATCATTTCTAACAAATTCACCTTTTATAATTTCTAAAGTTTTTTGTCGTGATAAAAAAAATGATTATTCAGTCCATAGTTATGAAGTCCCATATTATTCCGTTTCAATAAATCCAGATGTTAAAAGTATTCCAAACGAATTAATTCCGATATTTTCATTATACAGAGAAGCGAAGAACAATGTTAGTAGCTATTACCGATTTTTATGTTATTATAAAATTCTTGAAGGAATCTTTAAATATATTCGCCCTCAGTTATTCTTATTATCCAAAGAAAAAAATATCACTATTCAGCCAGTTAAAGAAAAGGTGCCCGACCATAAAGATTTGGGGCACGAACATAAAATATTTGTTGGGGAAAATATTCGGAAAATATTTGATGATTATTTAACAAACCAATTCAGAAATACTGTAGCACATTATTTGTTAGATGATGGTTCTGTATTGAATGTTAGTGATTATTATATCAATACTAAGTTCAATAAGGTATTATTGCTTATAGAATTGTGTGTAAGAGAAGTAATAGTAAATCAACTTAACTACTTTGAACAGTTTTATGAAGGCAGCAACTAACCTCTTTAGTAAGTAAAAAGTCAAGTAAATATAGTTATTTAAGCAAATTAACTGTCCAGCTTTTTTCATTGCTGCATTTTTCGATTTTTCGAGTGTAGTACTAAAGGTAAGTATTGCAAATAACATTATTCAATCAAATAAATTCGTTAAAACTTCATCGGGCAATTCGGGGTTGCTCTCAAATTTATACAAGGTTAAATGATGCGGTAAAATGAATAAATACATTTCAATGCTTCGCGGGATCAACGTAAGCGGACAAAAGAAAATAAAGATGGATGATCTGCGTTCTCTTTACGAAGAGTTGGACTTCGAAAATGTTGTTACTTACATTCAAAGTGGCAACGTTGTCTTTGATAGCAAAATAAAAAACACCGCAAGTTTGAAATTAAAAATAGAAGCTGCCATTGACGAAAAGTATAAATTTTTTGTGAATGTTATCATTAGAACTGCGGACGAGTGGCAAAAGGTCATTAATAACAATTTGTTCGGTCATATTGATTTAGAGAATGAAAGCAAAAAATATTTAGTTACATTTTTATCCGCGGTTCCCTCAGCAAAAAGTATTTCAGAGCTTCGGCAATATGTTACCAAACCCGATAAGTTAGTTGTCCATAACAAGGAAGTTTATCTTTACATTCCAAATGGTTACGGAAAAAGCAAGCTCTCAAATACATTTATAGAGCGCAAACTCGGGGTTGAAGCAACCACACGAAACTGGAAAACAGTTGTTAAATTGTATGGGTTATCAAGATAATTGTGTTTT
>BDSV01000162.1 GCA_002898075.1 bacterium BMS3Abin03 | reverse complement strand
ATAATGTTTTCAAAGGGTGATAAGCCGTTCTGTAAAGTTTGTGAGAAGGCAATTGAAAAAGTAATTGAATTTTATACCGAATAAAAAAATCTTTATAGATTTCTCATATTCAAAATACTCGAAGTAATACGTACTATGGAAGGAAAATATTTCCAGCGGACATTTAACAGGGTCTCGCTCAAAACTATTTCAGCTCTGGATAGATTAAAGCTTACCGAACATACCTTTATGATTATTGTTGCCATCGTTATCGGTGTGCTCGGAGGTTTTGCAGGAATAGGTATAAGGGCAATGATACTCTGGATATCGGAACTATCCTTTGGAATGGGAGATAACTTTCTCCAAAATGTAATGAACACTTCCTGGTACTGGATTGTTTTAATTCCTGTGATCGGTGGTTTAATTGTAGGTCCTATAATTCACTTTTTTGCACCTGAAGCAAAAGGGCATGGCGTTCCGGAAGTAATGGAGGCAATTCTGCTGAAGGGCGGCGCTATCAGACCGAGAGTTGCATTTCTAAAAGCCGTTGCTTCGGCAATTACAATTGGAACGGGCGGTTCTGTCGGACGTGAGGGACCTATCATTCAGATCGGCTCGAGTATCGGTTCGATGGTCGGACAGTTTTTCAGAGTACCGAGCAGGCGATTAAAAACACTCGTTGGATGCGGTGCGGCAGCCGGCATTGCAGCAGCTTTTAACGCCCCGATAGCCGGTGCGCTTTTTGCCGTTGAAATTATATTGATGGATTTTGCAGTTGCACAATTCTCTCCTATAGTAATTTCATCCGTTATGGCAACGGTAATTTCAAGAAGCTTCGAGGGTGATTTTGCCGCATTCATAGTTCCAAAATACCAGCTTGCATCTCCCTACGAAATCGGGTTCTACTTTGTGCTGGGTGCTTTAAGCGGTATCGTATCTTACTTGTTCATTAAAGCTCTTTATTTCAGCGAGGATTATTTTGATAATAAACTTAATATTCCCGGTTACTATAAACCTGCAATAGGCGGGTTAATTATTGGACTTATTGCTTTGATATTTCCGCATGTTATGGGTGTCGGGTACGACTCCATAAACAAAGCTCTTTATGGAAACGTAATTTGGTACGTTGCCCTGATATTAGTTTTTGCGAAGATATTAGCCACTTCAATTACATTGGGGTCGGGCGGATCAGGCGGTATTTTTGCACCCTCGCTTTTTATGGGTGCAATGCTGGGTTACTTTTTCGGTTCGTTTGTTCATCAGTATTTTCCTGATATTACTGCAACACCCGGGGCTTATGCTTTGGTAGCCATGGGCGGGCTGGTTGCCGGAACAACGAGAGCACCCATTACTGCAATAATAATTGTGTTCGAGTTAACGAATGATTATCACATTATTCTGCCCTTAATGATAACCTGCATAATCAGCACTATACTTTCATCTCAGTTTTCCCGCGAATCAATTTATACTTTGAAACTTGTTATGCGGAATATCGGGATTAAGGAAGGCGTTGAAACTAATGTAATGGAAACAATTTTTGTGAAAGATATTTACAGATCGGAATATGATGCAATTGAAGCGAGCGATAATTTTAGCCAGGTTGTTAATAAGATGATCCATGGCAAAGGAGTCGATTTTCCTGTGCTGGATGGTAAGGGTAATATAACTGGAATTATAACACTCAATGATATTAGGGATTACCTGTTTGAAAAAGAATCTTTGCAAAATATTTTAATTGCCGAAGACATTGCATGCAAAGATTTCGATTCTCTTTCTCCGGACGATAACTGTCAAACAGCGCTCGATAAATTGCGGCGGTATAATTATGAAGGTTTACCTGTTATTGAATCCAACGGCAAAAAACGTATAGTAGGTATGATATGGCGAAAAGATATTCTCGATGCTTTCAATAAAGAGATTGACAAGCGGGCAATAACTTCTTCACTTGCAAGCAGCATTACAATGAAGGAAGAGGAACCCCAGGTTCACTTTATTGAAGGATATTCTATAAATGAAATTAAGCCTCCTAAATCTTTTGTCGGTAAATCAATACGGGATTTGAATATAAGAGCCAGGTACGGTGTCGATGTTCTGTCCGTAAAAACAAAGCAGAAATGGGGAGAAAAGATAAAAGCAATCCCCAGCCCGGATTATGAAATCCAGGAAGAGGATACTTTAGTAATAGCGGGCGAAATTAAGAATATAAATGTATTGAGGAATTTAGATTGATATTATTCCATTAAGGTCATCTTCCTTGTTTAGCTGCCTGTGTTAATAAATCAAACTGCGAGCTTAATATTCGGTATATTCCTTCACATACAAATCACTTTACTGTTTTATCCAATTTAGTTGAAACACACCCCGAAAATATTTCTGTACCACAGATTAGCAATCTGTGACTCCAAAACAATTCACTACTTTAAGAATTGATTTAAGAATAAAGATTGATGAACTGCAGAGTGATGAAGTGACCGGCACATAACCGCGAAGTGATAGTTTCGAAAATTATCAGTCGCTAATATATGTTCGTCATTCAAATTTATTTTTATGTTGTTTTGCAGGACACTGTCCTGCACTACGAGAAATAGTGGTGCACATCAAACCAAATTGTTAAACATCTTTTAACTTTGTAAATTAATAAACAGAATTTGAAACTGTTTCAAACTCATCTCAACAAAATACCCAGCAAACAGAGTTTGTTTTATATGTAATCTAATAGGAGAAAATTTATGCCGATGAATGTTGGATTCTTTCATTTTTCCAATATTCCAATTTTCTTTTTAATAATAACAAAAGAAAATAATTATTAAAATTTCATTTTCATTTAAGGTAAATAAATTATGGTAGAAGAAGGTAAAAAAGCACCGGCATTTATATTAAAAGATCAGGATGGAAAAAAGGTATCTTTGAATGATTTTAAAGGGAAAAATGTTGTGCTCTATTTTTATCCGAAGGATAATACATCCGGCTGTACGAAGGAAGCTTGCAACTTCAGAGATGAATTTCCGAAGTTTGGCAAATTAAAAGCGGTAATATTGGGTGTAAGTCCTGACTCCGTCGAATCTCATAAAAATTTTGCTGAAAAATATAATCTTCCTTTTACGCTTTTGAGCGACGAAAAGAAAAAGGTTTTGGAAAAATACGGTGTGTGGAAGGAAAAGAACATGTACGGACGAAAATATATTGGAGTTGAGCGTTCAACTTTTATAATCGATAAGAACGGTAAGGTTCAAAGGATTTTCAGAAAAGTTAAAGTAGCGGATCATAATAAGGAAGTTATGGAAGCATTAAAAAAGTTGAAATGATGGGCAGAATAATTTATTTAACACGAAGAGAAACGTTTGCCGCAGCTCACAGGTTGTTCAAGCCGGAGCTTTCGGATGAAGAAAATTTTGAACTGTTCGGCAAATGCAGCAATCCGAATTGGCACGGGCATAATTATACTTTAGAGGTTGTCGTTGCAGGTAAAATTGATCCCGATACGGGTTTTGTTTTGGACATCAAACATTTAAAAGAACTGATTAAGGAACATGTAATTTCAAAAGTCGATCATAAAAATTTAAATATCGATACAGAGTTTATGAAGGGGCTGAACACTACATCGGAAAATATAACAGTTGCAATTTGGAATCAGCTCGTCGATAAAATTCCGAACGGAAGATTATACTCGGTAAAATTGTATGAAACCGAAAATAATTATTTCGAATATAAAGGAGAAGAATAATTGGACATACCTAAAATTGAAAACCTTGTTGGAGAACTGCTTCTTGAAATTGGGGAAGAACCTCAAAGAGAAGGATTGTTAAACACACCAACACGTGTTGCAAAAGCTTATGAGTTTTTAACTAGGGGCTATCGGCAGGATATTTGCGAAGTTATGAACAAAGCCATCTTTAATGAAAAATATGATGAAATGGTCCTGGTTAAGAATATTGATTTTTATAGTTTATGTGAGCACCACATACTTCCGTTCTATGGTAAAGTTCACGTTGCATATATTCCTGACGGAAAAATTGTCGGCTTAAGCAAGATCCCGCGAATTGTGGAAGTATTTTCCCGGCGGTTACAGGTGCAGGAAAGAATGACGCAACAAATAGCTGATACGTTTGATAAATATTTGCAGCCAAGAGGCGTTGCGGTTGTTTCGGAAGCATACCACATGTGTATGATGATGCGTGGAGTTGAAAAGCAAAACTCGTCGGCAACTACAAGCGCTATGCACGGTGTTTTTAAAGAGGATGCAAGAACACGAATGGAATTTTTAGACTTAATCTCTCATAGGAATCTTTAAATATGAATAGCTCCAAAGCCGGAATATGGATAACCGGTGCAAGCTCCGGAATAGGAAAAGCAGCGGCTTTAGAGTTTGCTTCCGTAGGATGTAACGTGTTTGCCTCCGCTCGAAGGGTAACCGAACTTGAACGGCTGAAAGAAGATGCTGATGAGTCGGCATTGAGTATTTTCCCATGCAATATTGCTTCCAGGGCTAATGTGGATCAAACCTTCAAAAAAATAGTTTCAAATCATAAGGTTGATTGCCTCGTTAATAATGCTGGCATTACATCTTTCAAAACAGCAGAAGAAAACTCTGTAAAAGAGATAGATGAAGTTATTGCTACAAATCTTTTGGGCGCAATCTATACTATAAAAACCGTTCTACCGTATATGATTAAAAATGATGGAGGAACAATAATAAATGTTCTTTCGGTTGTTACTGAAAAAGTTTTTACAGGCAGTTCGGCTTACACTGCTTCTAAAATGGGACTGTTCGGCTATTCAAAAGTGTTGCGTGAAGAAGTTCGCAAGTACAACATACGCGTGATTAATATTATCCCTGGTGCAACGGAAACTTCTATCTGGACGAGAGAATTGAGGAATGAGTACAGCGAACGAATGATGAAACCGGAAAGTGTTGCAAGGGTTATGGTATCTGCATTTTTACAGCGGGATAATCTTGTAACCGAAGAAATTGTGATACGACCGATTCAGGGTGATTTATAATATAAAAAAAGCCGGGCAGTTTCCCGGCTTCAGCTAAAATTATGGATCAGCAATAATTAAAAATCTCTCGGCATCTTTTCATGCTTCCTCATTTCCATTTTATTTTCCATCATGTTGCCCATCTCGTTAAATATTTTCTTTTGGTCAACGGTAAGTAATTCATAAATATCCATTTTGTGGTTAGCCATAGCAAGGGCTATTTTATTTTTAGCTTCGTTAATCGCTCCGATTTTTGCTAAGAATTCGTCGCGGGTATAACCGGTATTTAATTTTAATTCCTGAAGATCCAGTTTTCTCTTTTCCAGGTCAGCTTTTAGATCCACCATTTGTTTCTGATGTGATATCATAAGCTTCTCAATTGTTGCCTGCTGTTTTTCAGTTAGGTTTAATTTTTTCATCATCATTTTATGATGGCTGCCCATCTTCATATTGCGCATTTGCATCTGTCCGTAAACAAGTTGAGCTGAAAACAGTGCAAAAAACAAAATTAAAGCGATTCCGATAAGATTAGTTTTTCTCATTTTTATTCTCCTGTTGAATTTATTTTTTATGAGTTTCGCATATTAGACAATTAAGCATTTTGAAAGGTTTAAAAGTATATTTAAACCTTAAAAGCTTTTATCTTGTCAAAATTATGCATGTTCGAATTCCGAATGAAAGAAAGTAATAATGATCGGGAGCTTGTTGAAAAATTTGTTTCCGGTAATGAGGCGGCTTTTAATTTGCTGGTTAAGCGTTACCGGGAAAAAATTTACTGGCTAGCCAGAAGGATGACCGGCAATCATCTTGATGCCGATGAAATTGTTCAGCAAGTTCTGATTGTAATGTATAAAAAATTGAAAACATTTAAATTTCAATCATCGCTTTATACCTGGATATACAGGATAACTGCTACAAGAAGTCTGAATGTGATTAAGAAGAATAAAATAAGGAGTTTCCTTTCACTTGAGGATGAGATTAATAGAATAGGAACAACGGGAGAGGATATAATAAGAGATATTGAAGAGAAAGAAAAGATGGATCGTGTAAATAAATTGCTGCAGAAAATTCCTCCAAAACAAAGAGAAGTATTTGTACTGCGCAACTTTGATGAATTAAGCTATGAAGAAATTTCTGAAATTACAGGTAAAAGTATTGGCGCATCAAAAGCAAATTATTTTCATGCATTTAAAAAACTAAAGGAACTAATTGATGAAAACAGAGAATGATGAACTGATCATCCGTTACATTGACGGACAACTTTCGAATATTGAGAAAACCGGTTTCGAAAAGAAATTGCAAACCTCGGAAGAGTTACGGGAAAAAGTTGAAGAATTTAGAAGAGTAGCAAATGAATTTTCTCAAACAGAATTCAGATCGATTGATGAAGATTATTTTAATAATATTGTACCGGCATTCCGAAGCTCTTTAGAGAAAGAAAAATTACGCCCGGTCAGAAGAATCGGATATGCAATTATTGGTGTTCTTCTTTTTATTTCTTCATATTTTATCTTACGGAATTATGTAATTAATAACGACGATAGCCAGTCTCTTCAAGCAATCACAGAAAATCTTTCCGAAGAAGAATTGGACGAAATTGCCGATTATGTTTCAGATTATAGCTGGGATGCTTCTTCGAACGAATCGATTATTAACCCCGTAATTGAAGATGATTTAGATATCGAAAGTTTTCTATCAGGTATATCGCCGGAGGAAGGATATTCAATTTTATCGGGTTATCAGATAAATGATCTTTACTCCGAAGCAAGTGAAGAACAATTACAAAATGCTTATGAAGAATTATTAAACAAAGAAATTTTATAAGGAATCATTATGAAAACAATAAAATACATTACATTGTTTACAACCGTCTTTTTAGTATCGGTATTTGGGCAAATGAGACACGATGAACCGCCTCCCGGGCGTGAAAAAATAGAACAATTAGAAAAAATAAAACTTATCGAAGTTTTGAGAATGGATGAGGAAACAACCTTAAGATTTTTTGCACGCCGTTCCGAGATGAAAACAAAGCTTGACAGTTTGCATGAAAAAGCTGTTGAAATTATTGCTGACATGGAAAAGATAGTCAAAGATGGAAATTCAACACAGAAGGATAAACTAAAAAAAATGATAGAGGATTTAGATAAAATTCAGTTTGAATCGCAAAAATTGAAATCGGATTTTATAAAATCGCTCGATGATATTTTAACAACCGAACAGATTGCCAAGGTGATAATCTTTGAAAAGAATTTTAAGGACGAGTTAAGACGTATCCTGATGTACAGAAAACACTCCAAAATGTATCAAAATTAGATTCAACCATAGAAATTTTCAGAATTATACCCAAATGAAGTATTGATTTTGAAATGCCGCTTAGATATTTTTACTTTCTGTAGTTTTGCGGAAGTGGTGGAATTTGGTAGACACGCTATCTTGAGGGGGTAGTGCCTTAATTGGTGTACGGGTTCAAGTCCCGTCTTCCGCACAACCATAAATTCATTAAATAGAAAAAGGATGATACTAATGAAGAAACTTGCAGTGATTGCGTCGTACATTTTTGTGCTGCTATTAATGGGGAATGTATTTGCTCAGGATATGAATCCCGATGCCGGTAAACTTTATAACGAAGGTAATAGTATGTTAAAAGCCGGTAACTATAACGGTGCTATCGACAACTATAACAAAGCACTTGCAATTGAAAAGGATTACAGGATTTACTACCAAAGAGGTGTTGCACAGAAAAAGGCAAGAAAACTTGCTGATGCAAAAGTTTCTTTTGAAGAATGCATTAAACTTAACAGCAAATTTTCCGGAGCTTATAATGCTCTCGGCGGTGTTTATTTCCAGATGGGAAAATATTTCGAAGCAATAAATAATTTTGAAAAAGTTCTTTCCTTAACGAATAAGGAAAATGTTCAGAAGAAGGTTAAAAAGAATCTTTCTCTTGCCTATACAAAATTAGGTAATAAGGAACTGACCAATGGAAATGCTGAGAGAGGAATTGAATATCTCGAAAAAGCCGTTGCTAATTATAATTATGATGCGGCTTATTTATCATTAGCAAAAATATACTCCGAAACAGGCAAGTGGGATAAAGCTATTTCTGCAGCCGAGAAGGCACTTAAGTATAGGTCGAAAATAACCAAGGGCGGACCATATTATTACATGGGAGTTTCTTATAAAGGTAAAGGTGATACCGAAAAAGCCATAGAAATGTTTAATAAGGCGAAGACCGATAAAACTTACAGGAAAACAGCCGAGTATGAATTGAGTTTGTTAAACTAATTACCGAAATTATTTGTTAAGCCCTCGCTTTAAGCGGGGGTTTTTTTTGCCCGGGAGA
>BDSV01000161.1 GCA_002898075.1 bacterium BMS3Abin03 | reverse complement strand
AAGAATATTTTAACATAGTTATGAAAGTAGAACTGAATGCTGATGAATACTTTAATCTGCAACTATTAGCTATAGGAAACTTTGAAATATCAGGAGAAAAGATTACGAAAAAAATTCGAAAAGATTTCATTAATGCTAATGCACCTGCGATAATGTTTCCATATATCAGATCATTCATAACAGCATTTACTTCAAATCTTGGGAACGTAACTGGAAGTATAGTCATACCTACAAAATTCTTTAAAGGAGAAATGGTTGAAATCGATTATGCTGAAAAGCCAGAGA
Organism: bacterium BMS3Abin03; assembly: GCA_002898075.1. Classification (GTDB taxonomy): domain Bacteria; phylum Bacteroidota; class Ignavibacteria; order Ignavibacteriales; family Ignavibacteriaceae; genus BMS3ABIN03. The sequence continues at coordinate 82,626 of BDSV01000161.1, read as the reverse complement.
TAACATAGAAAACCTGCCTAAAATTAAGAATAGTAATATATGTAGCATTGTGATTTATAATGTTGAGTGGAGAGAGGGTGCGGTGCACGTCCAGCAAGAGACAGAGATAAGAGTAGAAGGGAAGCTCGTGCCATGCACCCGAACGGAACGATGATGAGCTGATAAGGTTTTGTGCCGAGTTTACATAATGTCACATTATACGACAGTCGACAGCAAGAGAATAGGAAGTAAAGACTATTACTCTGTTGTATAATGTTCGTTATGTAAATCTGGCTGACAATGTCAAAAGCCCCGTGAAATAAAACCCGGATAAAATATAAATACTATTAGCTTGGAAATAAGAAAACAACCAGTGATAAATTTAATATGATATTTCACGGGGCGGATGAGATGAGAAAAAAAAATGTTAGGTGGGGTTAAAAATTTTCTACAATTTGGATTATACTTTAGATTCTAAAACATCAATAATTTTTTTAAAGCCCGTTGGACAGTTATTTGATGTGATATAGATGCTTTGGGAGCTATTCAGAAAATGTAAGTTATTATAGGAGTCTAAACCTTCGACCTGATCAAACCATTTATTCTTACTACGAGTTATAATTATGATTGCTTTCCGTTGCATTGCTTCTTTTACGAGATAAAAAGCATATTTTTGAGAATCTAGAATTTTACCTATATCCTTGTATTTTTCAGAATGATAAGGAAAAAACTCTATGCAGAGCAAGGCTTGTGATAATTTTTTTGCCCCATAAACATAGATTAAATCTTTTAATCTTTCAGTCCACCAATCAAATCCGTTACGAGATTTATTAAATATGGGATCAATCAGAAAAAAAGGATATTCATTCTGTTTATGTTGAATATTATTTACCCAAATTTGTTTAGCAGGAGGAGTAGAATAAAATTTATAATCAGCACGGGAAAAACCAGGATTTAAACTTAATAGAACTATTGGTGCGTTAATATTACCTACAAACGGTTCCGGAAATAAATCTGTTTTAATTTGTACTTTAGAATTTTTTTTATTTTTATTATTAAATTCTTCTATAATCGAAATATCAGATTCAAGAATGAATTTGCCAGATTTAGTAATTTCTAACCAAGGATTTTCCACTGAAAGACCTTTTTATTTTGCTAATAAGTAATTCATAAGCGAATGAGCAAATTAAAAACAAACCAATATACGGATTTATTGATAAGATGAAAAAATATTTGTGAGTTTAATGAGTATTTGTATAATCAAAAACGGAATGGGGGAGCAATTATTTATTATAGGGCCTTAAATACTTAAATTTGAAGTAATATTTTAAACAGCAAGAGGATTAATGCTATGAGTAAAGATTTAATCAATACCATCGAAGTGATAGTTTCATCACCACTATTAAAATTTTATTACTTGGGATTATCACATATTCCAAAAGAAATAGCTCCAAAGATTAAAAAAATTGGTTTCGATGGCTATGCTATAATTGACTTTGAATTGAATGGAAGAGAAGCGATTATTATTAATAAAAAATTATTTGAAGAATGTACGAATAATAAAAAATCAGTGCTGTACAAAAAATATCACGCTGAAAAAAGAGATAAAAGATTTTATCCAAGTCTCGGAGGAAGAAAATTAGATACTAAGGATAGGTTTAATCTATTTATTTGTTGGAAAAACAATTAGATGAGATTTGTTAAGGGGATGATGAAACGTAAAATAATTAATAGTGATAGCACCTACCTGCGTTAGATAAATCTAACTTCGGTAGGCAGGCAAAGCGATTTTTTGGACACAAATGGATGTTTGGTATTAACACGGACGGTATTTCGATTTATTGATATTTGTGGGCAAAAAGGAAGCAAAATAAGCCAGAGGTTACGGTTTAATTCGATGGCGAAATTTTGTCGAGAGCGACTGCGGACATTTTTTAAGCTGGGGGACCTAATCTTATGGCACAATCACCTTTACCTGCCTGCCCTAAAGCTTTGGCAGGCAAGCCTGTAAGTTTATTTACTTTGGGATTTGGTTGGATATGCAAAGCATATTTTATGATTTTTTATCTCCAATTTGCTTAAGATAAGCTTCCTCAAGTTGCTCTGCTTCATTCTTCTTGTAAAGATTTATAACGCCTTTAGGTGTTTTAAAATGCCAAGTTACACTAACTGTTTTACCGTACTTAATATTTAATGTAGTGTCCGGTGGGTAGCAAATCTCTTTTCTTATGAGAAGGTCTTTACCTCTTTTTATTACTGAGGTTGTAACCGTTTTTTGAAGTTTCATTTTTGTTTTCATAACCATTTACCATGTAAGATTAGTTATATCTATATAGAGTTGTTAATGAATCTTTATTCAATACATAAAATATTAATTTTTTTTAAAAATGTCTAACACCGTGAACAAATAATAAAAATCCGATATTATTATTCAATCGAATGGAGCACCATGACCTTGAGGCGGAGGGGACAATTATTTTTTTCTAAGGGGATAGACACAATCACATTTACCTGCCTGCGCTAAAGCTTCGGCAGGCAGGCCTGTCTGCGCATAAAGCTTCGGCAGGCGGGCGCTGCACACATACATTTTATTAACGCAAAATATTTTATGTATTTTGGGGAAATTATTTGAGGGTTTTGTTCTGATAGAAGTAAATATTTCGTTGCTGGAATTCATAGGACAAAATAAAGACAAATAAGACGGATAAAAAAATCGTGAAATTAGATACATTATTCGATAGTTTTAATGAAGAATATAATCTATGTCTAAGACATCGATTTTACCATCGTGGTTGGGGTCTTCACTATTTAAAGTGCCAGCACATTCGTGACAGTAATACATAGTTTTAAGATATTTTTTTTCGGCAAGGGGATGGATTAAATCATAGAATTTATTTTCATCTGGATATTTTAATTTGTAAAATTCATAAAGACCAATAGTTCCTTTCGATGAATTGCAACTTCTACACGCCCAAATAAGATTATGAATGCTTTGAATACGATCACAAGTAGTACACTCATTTTTAATAAAAAGGGATTTCGGAACAATATGCTCACGAGTAACAGTTTCTTCAGAACCACAGTAAATACACTTCTTTTCAACTTCTACAAATTGTAAATCTTCACGGATTATATCAGACCAATTTTTATAACCTGATTTAAGATCGCGAAAAGTATTTTTTATAAAACCGTAGTGTTTGCCTTTGGCTTGAACACCATCAGGAATTTTAAAGGCACTTCTGCAAATGAGTTTTGAGTATTGATAATAGATTAAATCTTTAACTGTTTGAACTTCTCTGTCAGGCATTATTTCCTCCCAAAATTTAATAAGTAAATATTAAAATAAAGAGATGTAAATTGCAAATGTATTATTGGATAGGGCTTAAATTGAATTAGAGAGAGGAATAGGACGGGATAAGACGAGATAGGACAAATAAAAAGAAAATGTAATACGTTAAGAGAAGGTTTTATGTTTTTGATTGAATTATGAAAAGGCAATTAAAGTGTGCGAATTGGCTATTGAATATAAATTAAAGGACGGGACGAAAAGCGGATACGAAGGAAGAATTGAAAGAATAAAAAAGGAATTAGAAAAAGATAGGATTAAAAGTAAGTAAAGTTATATTGGTGATTAAGTGTTTAACAATTGGCGGATAATGGATTTTGTGTCTGGGGGGAAGTCTGAGCTTAGAATCCAGTTTGCATAGTCTTGTTCATCTGTTACTTTTTTGCCTTTGTGCTTGCCGAAGTTATAGACTATTTCATCGTTTTCATTGTAAATAAGTTTGCCGGTTATGTCTGCGTTTCTTTTTTGTCCTTCTAATGAATAAGCTGAGAGTTCTTCAACTGAATCAGGGACGTCTTCGTATTTTTCTATTTGGGCAAAGAGGATTTTTTTTGTTGCGATTGTGTCTGCTTCTGCGGAGTGTGCATTTTCTAAGTCTTCATTGCAATAGAATTTTAATGCAGCTATTTAATCCGGGATTGGAGATTATTAAGCAGAAAGCCCCCACAATTAAGTTACTTTTTGCGGATACTCGTTTTTATACCGCTGTGAAATTATCCAAATTAAAGTTAGTATCCTTTACTTGAATAATTTGCCAGGGTAGATAAAAGTTTACTTTTAACAATTGGGAAAAGTGTTTCTCTAAACGGAAAATCTAAATCGGTATTGCAAACATATACGGCAGGGTTAACTAAGTTGCCGAATCTACTAATTAAATTAAGTCCGGTCTCCTTGATTGAAGAACCGGTATTATCCAAAGCTACTTGTGTAAGTAATTTAGTTTTTAACGATTGTACGGGCTTGTTATTCGAGCTAAATAAAGAGCTTAAGTATTCTATCAATAGTAATTGTAAATTTTTATAATCGGGAACTATAATATATCCTTCATCTTTATAAGCCGGCTGTGGTTTAACTGCATCGATGGAAATATTTTCAAAAACAAAATCGTAAATTGCTATCCCCTCATCCAACAATGATCCAACAAGCGATTTCGCCCATTTAATGATTTCAATCATTTCCAATGTATCTTCATCCTCAGCAGCATTAACGATATTCACTCCGGAAGTTTTAACCGATGAAGTTTTTATTTTGCTTGAAGTAGAAATCGTTACATTTCTGTACTTAGCAAGAAATGAATCCATGAAATTATTTATAAGGTTAAGTTGAGCAAATGACGGATACAATTTATTTGTATGTAACTGCTTTGAATACTCTTTTAACTTTGCTAGAATTTTGTACTGGTTTAGTTCCTTGTCTTCAATAGGCGGCAAGAAACATTCTAAATCTAAAGCTTGCATATTTGCCCTCAATAATGTACAACGGTATTTTCAATAACTATACCATCAAGATATTCTTTTATTTCGGGTTAAACTCAGGATAAATGGATTTCATAATGGGAATAAGTTATAGTTTGGAACACAAAGAAAGGAATATCAACATATTATTTCCGAAGGGAGTAAGGCAGGAATATTATTATCTATTCCTTAACCAATGGAAAGCTTAAGGTAATTTTTGTTCCTTTCCCCCTCTTGCTTTCTATATTAAATTTGCCTCCCATTAGTTTTGTATAGCTGGAGGCGATTGTCAGCCCCAACCCCGCACCTTCCGAAATTCCAACATCATCTTCCTGAATATTGAATGGTTCTAAAAGCTTATTTAATTCTTGTTCGGATATTCCTTTTCCCGTATCTAAAATAATAATATGAGCACACTTGTTTTCCTTTTTTGTTTCGAGAGTAATTTTACCTTTTGAAGAATATTTAATCGCATTATCGAGTAGTAGAAAAATCACCCGCTCAATTTTAACCCAATCGGCTTCAATAACTAATTCTTCGGGAAATAAGTTCATTTCGAATTCGAGATTTTTCTGTTCAACATCCTGCTTAATTTTATAAAAAGCGAGCCGTACCACTTCATTACAATCCAGGGTTACTTTTTTTATACGCACATCACCAGATTCAACCTGTGAAAGTATTGTAACGTTATCGAACAGGCTGGATACTCTTTTTAAAACATTTTTTGTCGAATTTAATAACTCTTTCACAGATGTGTAATCTTCCTCATCCAAATATTCGTCAATTAAATCAGAATACGCCATAATAGAATTGTACGGCGTTCTAATTTCGATAGCCATATTCATAAGGAATGATGCCTTAAGCTTGTTTAGATAATTTTCCTGATTATAGTTTTTCTTAAGCTGTTTCTCGTATTTCAAAATATCTGTTATATCACGCATTGTTATAATATAAAAATCGCCACTCTCTTTTAGTTCGCTTAGATGAATTATTTTGCCGCCATAATAGATAATATTCTTTCTACCCATAGTATATTCAAAGTAAGCCGTTCTTTTGGCTTTTACCTTTCTAATAGTACCGAGCAGCAGCCCTAAAAATTCAGAAGTAAAAATAGTTTTAATATCTTGATTGAGTACAATATGTTTTTGCAGTTTGAACGTCTTAACAAAATTTACATTGGCTTCTCCCAGAATTATTTTTCCATCTTTTTCCCTTAGAATGGCAAATAATCCCGGGATATTATCGATGATTGCCTTAGTTAATCTGCCGACTTTTTTATAAGCGAAATTTTCTTTCAATAATTTTGTTATTTCTACACCGAAAAGGATGAAACTTTTTAGTTGATTAGAATTATCTCGAACGGGTATTAATTTTAATCTTAAATAATTTTCGCTTTTATTCATTGTTCTAATATCGGCTTGCCAACCTGTTCCATTAAACATTGCTGCTTTGAATTTTTCTTTTTCGGATAATTGAAGGTGCTCACAAACTATATCAAAAAGTTTTCTGCCTTTTAAATACTTAAACCTGTTTTGTAAATAGTGCTTCGCGGGATCTGTAACGAAAATAATAAGACCGGAACCATCTGTAACAATTAAAAATAAATTATTTTCATCTGCTGAACTCAACAATTCAGCCATATTTATATTAACTTCGCTTTCCAACGACGAGGGAAGTAGTTCTATTGAATAAAGAGAATTGCTGCCTTTTACAACCTTTTTAATTATCACACTAAATTTATTGTTGTTTGATAGGTTAATAGTATCGAATGAATTTTTTAGCGGCAGCTTATTGTCTTCGAAAGCTTGATAGGATTTAAGTAAGTCTGTAAGTCCCGGATTAAAATTAAGATCCCCGATTTTTTTAACTGATTTAGATGTACCTATGTTAATGTATTCTGTATTTGAATATACAATCCCTCCATTACTTTCTACGATAAGTAGAATAAAATCCGTTGGATTTATACTCATTTATTTAACTTGATAAAATTTCCCTAATCTGTAAAATATTTTATTTGAATAAGAGTAACTGACTGCTCAGAATAATTTTCTGAACCGAATTTTTCAATTTTCGGTAATTGTGTCAGTTTGCAAATAAAAGTTAGGAAAATTTCATTTATATAGTCAAATAATATCTCCAATTCTTTTTTTATATCTATAACAAGACTTTTAATTAATGAACTATCAGTTTGATTAAGTTCGGTATATATGTTAAGGGAAACATAACGTTCAAACAATGTTTCCAAAGGTGTTAAGTTTATATTACTAAAGTCCGGCGTGTCTTCTGAGTAGGTAATATGACTAATGAATTTTGCCTGGTACTTGATCTTCTTTTCATCATCATCAAACTGAACCGTAATATCATAACTTAAATTTTCTATATTAGAAAAATTTAACACATCAATTAATGTAGTAAATTCATAATCTCCAATTTTAAGTGTAAGTAATAAATTCTCATTGTTATTAAATTTTAAATTGATCAGCTTCCAGTTATTCTTTGCAAGAAATTTCAGTGCGGGCGAAAGTTGTTTTGAATCGGAAATATTAATGAGCGATGATTCTATTAATCGGGTAGCATTTTCGAAGCCCTTAAATTTTCCCGCTTTTCTGTAATCTGAACCGGGTTCAATATTTCTAATCTTATTAAGCATTGTAATACCTAATTTTATTATCGGAAATAATTGGGAGAATTTTTAGGGCGGAGTTTACAAATTACGAAATTAGTCCATTTTCAACATTTTTATATCCGGGCTATAGTCTGTCAACTCGGGTTTCTCAATTATATTGAGCTCGTTAACCAGCACCTTCATTTTTTCTACTGAAAGCTTAATTATTGAAAGCTCTTCATTTAGATCTACTAAATCCTTTTTTGATAATTTATCCAGCAAACTCTTTAAAGAAAAAGTAAAGCTGTTAAGCGGATTACTCAACTTATGCCCAATAGTGCAGGCAATTTCTATTAATGCTTTATCGTGCTCGATCTTTGTCAGTTCGCTTTGCAGGTTCGCTATCCTTATCCCCGTACGAACACGGGCAAGCAATTCCTCGTTTTCGGTGGGCTTTATTAGAAAATCATCAGCGCCGGAATCTAAGCCCTCGACTCTGTCTGCCAAAGAAATTTTCGCCGTGAAGAGAATGAAATAAATCATTTTCAATTTATCATTCTTCTTGATTGTTTTACAAAGCTCCAGCCCATTCAAAACAGGCATATTCCAATCGGCAATGATTACTTTGGGCATTACCTTTTCAATAATATCTAAAGCTTCTTTACCGTTTACAGCAGAATAAAATTTGTAATTACTCTTTGTTAAAAGCTTTTCTATTATCAGGCGTGTGTATTTATCATCCTCGACAATTAATATTATTTCAGCTTCCGCCTGATTTTCTTTATTATTTTTTTTGCTTGCTTTTGCCATTGAAAGACAAAATAACTTTATAATATTGTATTAAAAAACTATGCTATAGAATCCTCTCAAATACTCTGCCAATAAAATATAAAGATTAAAAACAAAGTGACATTTTTTTTTGATAATAGCAATAAATATATACTATTTCAATTCATTATTTCCGGTAATGGGTTCGTTTCATCGTTATTGTTGATAAATTTTATAATAATACTAATTCTTCTGTTTATAGCATCGAAAGGATCGTTCGGATCTTTTAATATTCTATCGGCGTACCCTCTAACTTCTTCAAATTGTTCTTCGGGCAATCCACCCTTAAACAAAGCACGTCTTGCAGAATTAGCTCGCTCGGTACTCAATTCAAAATTTGAATATCCCGCTCCGCTACCTACAAATGGTCTTGAATCGGTATGCCCCTCGACAACAATTTTGTTGGGTAATTTTGCTAGTCTTTTGCCGATTTTCTCCAGGAACAACTCTGCTTTCGAGTTTAATGTTGAGGTTCCGATTTTAAAAAAGAGGTCGCTTTCCGAGTCGATCAGTTCAATTCTTAATCCTTCTTTCACTATTTTAACTTCTACCTGGTCTAAAAGCTTCTTAAACCCGGTGTCATTTTCAAGTTCGCTCATCATCTCCGAACTCATCTTTTTGAGCTTTTTCTTTTCATCTTCCTTTAATTGTTTTGCATCTGTAGTATTAGGATTTATTATGTTTTTATTCCGACCATTTAAAAACTGGCTGGATTTATTAGAAAAGCCGATGGGATCTTTAAAATAACTTGCTACTGCTTCCAGAACATCCTGATCCTGCCCCATTATCCACAATACAATAAATAAAGCCATCATTGCAGTTACAAAGTCTGCATAAGCCACTTTCCAGGCACCACCGTGCCCGCCATGGTTCTTTTTAATTTTTTTAATTATTATCGGTCGTTGTTCCGGTTCTTCGGTCATAACTATTCCGATTTACCTCTCATATAATTTTCTAGTTCTGAAAAAGTAGGTCTCTCATCCGAGAAAATAGTTCTTCTTGCAATTTCAACTGCAATAATGGGCGGGTTGCCTTTGGCGAACGCTACAATACAAGATTTTATGGTTTCTAAATATCTAATTTGATCTTCCAATCCGTGCTCGATATTTGTGGCTAAAGGATTTATGAATCCGTAGGACAACAGCACTCCTAAAAAAGTACCGACAAGAGCAGCGGCAACATGATGACCGACAACTTCTGCACCTTCATTAATTGATGCCATTGTAACGATTATACCCAAAACTGCGGCAACAATTCCCAACCCGGGCAATGCATCGCCTACCTTGGCAAGCGTTGCATGTATAGGTCTAGATTCAATTTCGAAAGTTTCTATTTCAGTATCAATCAAACTTTCAATCTCGTGGGGCGGTACCCCGCCCGAAAGCATTACTTTCATTGTATCTGAGAAAAGATTTTTAGCGATACTATTTTGGATGAAATTTTTATTCTGAGATAATATTTCACTCTCATCAGGATTTTCAACATGCTTTTCAATTGCCAATAAGCCGTCTCGCTGTGCAACTAAAAATAAATCGTTAAATGATTTTAATAACTCAAGATAATCTTGTTTACTGTAGTGATCCGGTTTAATTGCTTTTGGAATGGAAGCAAAGATTTTTTTTAATAAAGCAGGTGGAGCTGCAATTAATACACTACCCACTGCTGCGCCTGCAATAATTAGAAACTCCGACCATTGGAGTAAAAGAATCACATCGCCACCAGCAACAGTGAAGCCGATCAATACCGAAAGAGCTACAACTATAAAACCAATTATTACAAACATTTTATCTTTCCCACACTACTAATGAATTTTCTATATCTTTTACAATTGCTGAAAGCTGCCTGAATTTTATTTGAATTAACTGCCAATCGATATCCTTGTTGTGCAGCAGATTTTCAAGTTCGATATTAACCTTTTGCAGTTGACGATAGCCAATAGACTTTCCTACAATTTTTGCATTATGTGCGAAATGTTTTAAAGGACCAGCATCTTTATGAATGAGCGATTCATTTAATATAGATTTTTCTTTGTGAAAGTTCTCTATAAATAATTTCTTTAATTGTTCTATCAATTCTTCATTCATTTCGGTATTTAGCTTATCATCCTGGTTTAACTCAAGGGTAAGGGTTTTGCCGAGAGAATTCTCAACCGCACTAATCAGTAAATCTTTTTTCAGAGGTTTAGCCAATACCTGATCTGCACCGGCTTCAATTGCCGACAGAACATTTATTTTATCAGTATTCCCGCTTATTACAATAACAGGTATATTTTTTAATTCATTTAATAATTTTACTACCTGAAGCATTTTTAAGCCGTCAAAATTCGGCATCAGTAAATCGAGTAAGATTAAATCGGGTTTTACCTCGATGGCTTTTTTAATTCCATCCAAACCATTAATACTCGTAGTGATTTTAACATTGTAAACTTTAAAGTATTCCTTCAATACTTTTAAAATTATATCCGAGTCATCAACGATTAATATTTTTATTCTGTTAGACTGCATATAGGTTATTTAAGCTTGTTTACTTTAAAATTAGAAACATTAACAATAGCTTCCGTGCTTTTCTGTATTACTTCTTCCATCTCTTCTTTAATCTTATCAAACAGCTCGCCTCTAAGTATTATAACATTCTTCGGTGCTTCGATTCCTATTTTTACCTGGTTATCACCTGAAGCAAGTATTTTAATTCTAATATCTGAATTAAGAACAATTTCTTCTTCTAATTTTCGTGTTAATATCAGCATAATTTATCCGGTTAATCTTCCTTAAATAATTGGTAAGAAACCGGATATTTATCTTCATCCAGTACGGTTTGAAATCCTTCTTTTATTTCCTGATTTATATATACCGGAGCTTTAAGATTTACGGTTATGTTAAGCGGATCTTTATCAAGCTTTACAATTCCAAAAGCTTCGCTATCCGGTTTTTCCAAAAACTCCGAATCGATCAATCTTATTCCAATTAAAGGAAAAGCTACATTAGGATTATCGACCGACGTTAGCCAGTAAAATAATTCATTATCTGTTTTTATTAGGAGGTATTCTTTAAGCTCTTCAAATCCAAGAATCCCCTCGGGAAATTTTACGATTTGATTTTCATCATATTCAAGTTTGCCGAATTGTAAAGTATTAATTTTCATTTTTTATTTTTATTTATTATTACAATATCAACTCTCCTGTTAATGCTTCTGCCTTCAGGAGTATCATTTGTTTCAAGCGGCTTATATTCCGAGTAACCAACAATCGAAACTTTATCCGGAGATAGCTTCTCGGTAGAAATCAAATAATATGCCGTGTTCAGCGCTCTTCGAACCGATAAATGCCAGTTAGATGGAAACATTTTCGAACTAATCGGCACATTATCCGTATGTCCTTCAATCCTAATATCGTTAGGAAGCTTCTTAAGAATATCAGCCAGGCGATGCAGTACCGTTTGCGCCTTTCGGGATAATTCAGCATCGCCTGAAGCAAACAGCAGATTATCCAGTATGTGAATTACAACGCCTCTTTTATTCTCTTCTATTCTAATGGATTTATCATTACCGTAATCGGCTGCAAAGCTTCTTAAATCTCTTTTTAGTCGTTCATTCGGTGTAAGTCTATTGGTACCATTTTCATCTTTTAAACCAACAACATTACTTTTGTCGCCGAAAACACTTCCTAATGCGGCACTCATTTTTTTATACTTTACAATATCTACATTAGATATAGCATATAAAATTATAAAGAGACCTAACAGTAAGGTTATCAAATCGGCGTAAGTAAGCAGGTACCTGTCTCTCGTTGAATCTTCGCTATTATCTTCTTCTAACTTACGGCGATCAAAACGTTTTTTTGATTGCTCTGAGGCAATATACTGTTTAACCTTGCTCTTACCAGTGAAGGTATCTCTCCGTTCTGCAGCGCCAGTACTCCTTCCAGAGAAATCTCCATCATATTTTTTTCTTCTAGATGACATTTTTTAAGTCTATCTGCAATTGGAAACCAAAATAAATTTGCACTAAAAACTCCCCACATAGTAGCTATAAAAGCCGATGAGATGTTTCTAATAAGAATATTAGGTTCACTGCCTGCATTGGCGAGTGTAATTATTAGCGCCATTACAGTTCCCAATATTCCCATTGTCGGTGCATATCCGCCCATTTTTGTAAATATTGAAATATTAGAATCATGTCTCTCTTTCATCGCTTTCATTTCCAACCATGCAAAGTTTTCAATCGACTCGGCATCTGTTCCGTCTATTGCATAACTAATTAGTTTCTTGGGAAACATGTATTCTATTTTTTTTAATTCCTTATCAAGAGCCAGCAAACCTTCCCGCCTTGATTTGATCGACATCATTATTATACTGTCTATAAGCTTTTCTAAATCATAATTGTGAGGGAAATATGCTAACCGAACCAGCTTCCACACATTCTTGAACTTTTCGAATCCAAATCCAATTATAGTAACAGCAAATGTTCCGCCGAACACAACTACTATTGGAGCGAGAAGAAAGAGTGCTTTAACAGTACCTCCTTCAAATAAAAACGCACCAAAAATAGAAATTAAGCCGAGTATTAATCCATAAACAGTGCCTGCTTTCCTAATCATAAATAATCCATAAGAGATTTAGGTAGAACAATTGAAGAGATTTTATAACTTAATTGTAAAATGTAATCCTGATTCTGTAACTCTAAAACTGCTTTTGCTATATCTACATCCTGCTCGTCGGAAATTAGCCCGGTAATAACAAACTGCTGGTTGCTTAAAACATCTTTCGTGTTCTCAAGTTTATTTGTAGTATTACCGGCATTAGATAGCTTATTAAGTATATGTTGATTAAAATCATTAACCCTCGAAACTTCTTCGTCCGTCGGCAGTTCACCATTTTCAAGTTTATTCTTAATAGTTAAAAGTGTATTAAAAATATCTACCTTTTGATTTGCTGATAAACTCAAGCTCGTTGGATTGCCGCTTTCTTTTATTTTTGCAGGATCAAAAATAAATTGAATATTTTGTGACGGTGCTTCTATTATAAAAGCTGAGGCAGGTTTCCCGTCGATAGTATCCATTTGCCCGGTTAGAGAATTAAATTTAATATTATGCGAAGCCGGCGGTGAAGTAAGAACAGAAGCGCCTCCGCTATCCTGAATATCGTAAGTGAAACTATAAGTGTTGTCTGCTGTTTTTGTATAATTGGCTATGAATGTATATTCGTTTCCATCGGCATCATAAATACTTGTTTGATTGGTTTGAACATTTCCGACCGGTGCGCTTGAGTTAAGATTTCCTGATTGTTTAACAATAGTTCCAAAAATTTCTGCTCCGGTCATGTTTATTTTTTGAACAATATTTTTCGATATCTGTATATTCTGCTCACCCGAAATATTGCTTGCTTTAATTTCAATTGCACTGCCGTCGGCATTATATCCGAACGGCTGTGTAGAATAATCTGTTCCGGCAAATAAATATTTACTGTTAAATTTTTGATTGGCTGCATTTAATATTGTATCGAGCGCCGCATCAATCTGATCGGCAAAAGTTTGCAAATTGTCCGCAACAGTTTGATTATTTGCATTAGCTAATGCAATTAGAACATTCTGCGTACCGGTCTGCATAGTTTCCATTGCCGTAGTAGTAACATTTAAATAGGAAAGCCCCTCTTCAATATTTTTGGAATATCCTTCAGATGTGCCGAGCTGGTTACTAAGTCTAATCACTTTACCTGTTCCGTCGGGCGAATCGGAAGGTTTTTGTATTTTTTTCTGGTTGGCAATTTGCGATTGAATTTTGGCTAACGATTCCCTGTTACGTTCAACATTAAAAAGATAATTATTAAATATTGTTAAATCTGTAATTCTCATTTTCTAAACCATTTGTAATAAAGTTTGTAACATTTCATCAGCCACCGAAATTAATTTAGCGGATGCATCGTAAGATCTTTGAAATTTTATAATGTTTGCCATTTCTTCATCGAGCGAAACACCGGAGTAAGATGCCCGCTGCTGCTGTAACTGTTGTAAAACCAATTCGGTGGAAGAAGACAGGTTGTCCGAAGCTGCTTTATCATTTCCAACTTTACTAATTAAAGACGAGTAACTTTCAACAAGGGTGTTTCCATTTATGAGCGGTTGATTGTTTAAATTAGCAATCTGTATAGCTAAATCACCGTTCCCGGACGTTCCGTCTGCCGATACAGCTAATTTATTGGGGTTTTCAAGAATTTCATTATTTATCTGAATAACCCCATTTGAATATCCGCTAAAGAAATCAACTCCTGTTTGCGGCGGGTTATCTATCGTATAACCGGTAGAATGAATATCGTTGACAGAATTAACAAAAGTATCGATTATATTATCTAACTTGTCTAAATAATCGGGAATTTTTTTGGAGTAAACATCCGAAAGAGCGCCGAGGTCTCCGCCTTTAATTTGCTGTAAAACATGATTCTGTTGGGTAGAAAGGTTTAGTTTACCGTTGGAGGCAGTAATTTGGAACTCAACCGATTGAGATAAATCAACAGCAAGTATGCCGCCAATAGAAATATTTGCCGATTTGTTAGAATCAAAAGAAACCTGTGCATCGACTAATTTTGTTACATCATCGATCATTGCATCTCTGCTGTCCAACAAATCATTCGGCTGAGAACCTGCTTCAACCTGCTGGGCAATTTTAACATTCAATTTTTCAATTTTAGAAAGCAACCCATTCAGCGTATCAATCTTGCTGTTAAATTCATCGAAGACTTCACGTTTTGTTGTTTCAAGATTTCTATGGATAGTATCGACACGCGTAGAAATATTTTGAGCTTTTGCAATTACATTTTCTCTTAATGCAGTAGAATTCGGTGCAACAGCTAACTCGCCAAAAGCATTGAAGAATGATGTCATTTGTTCGGATAAACCAAATTCAGTCGGTTCCGTGAAAATTTGTTCTACTCTGCCCAATAAAATCGACTGCTTATCGTAAAAAGAGCTGTCCTGTGTACTTTCCCTTAGCTGGTTATCAATAAACCCGTTTCTAACCCTTTGAATGTTATCCATCGTAACGCCCGAACCCCAGATAATTCCAGCCATCTTCTCAGGAATTGCTGTTGAGATATTAGAAACCTGCCTCGTATAGTTTTTGTTACCGGCGTTGGCAATATTGTGCGCTGTTACATCGAGCGCTTTTCTATAAACATCGAGCGAACGTGACGATATGTTGAAAATCCTGCTTAACATATTATACTTTTCTATCCAATAATGAATTGTTCCTCTCACTAAAAATTGCAGAAACAATTTCGTTAAGCAATGTCCTCGCTTGAATTATTATATACTTGTTTTGCTGATTGACTTTAATAATTTCTTTAGTTGTTTCTTTAATTTTTCTTTGCAAATTTAAAATTTCCGCCCGCTGTTGAATATCTAACTGTTCACCAACTATTAATAAATAATCATCTAATTTGAATGAATTAGATTTCACCGAATTCTTTTTATAAAAATCATTCAGTAATTCAGCTCTTAATTTTTCAGCTTGGTTAACCGCAAGCAGCAACTTCTCCTCTTCCGAAGTTGTACTTTCAATTTCCGTTATATCGTTAGAAACTATAGCTTTCTGTTTATGAAGAACAGTTTTTAACAAAGCCTCAAGATTCTCATCCTGATGCTTCAGTAATTCCAATAATTTAATATTTTCCATTTTTCAACCGTTAAAATATTTCAAATATCCCAGTACCCTGCTGATATAATTTTTAGTTTCAGTGAATGGCGGAATTCCATTATGCTTTTCTACATTACCGGGTCCAGCATTATATCCTGCTAAAGCAAGTTTAACATCCCCATTATATTGTCGAAGCAAATCAGCTAAATATTTAGTTCCTCCGAATATATTTTCCTTCGGATTCCAAACATTATTAACCCCCAATTGATTAGCTGTTGCATCCATAAGCTGCATCAAACCTTTTGCGCTCGCTTTTGACAGAGCTTTTTCATTTCCTGCAGATTCTGTAAGAATTACAGATTTTATAAGGTTTTTGTCAATTTTGAAAAGATTTGAAGCTTCCTTAATTATATGATCATATTTTTGAAGGCGTTTGAGGGAAGAGTTGGTAGGATTAATTGTTGGTAATAGTAAATCTTTCGTTTTTATATTTGGATTTTTAATACGGTTTAATCGATTTAATTTTTTAATATTGGGAATCGAATTAATGTCTTCACCTGTTATTTTTTTATATAACAAATCCGAAATCCCCATTCCTTTGTTGTGAGAAATATATGAAGCCAATTCAGACTCAAAAATAGTGTCGAAATAATCCCCACCCAGACTGTTTTCACCAAACATTCCGCCGGTTGTTTTGGTCATACTTTTCAACATCATCGAAGTCAGCAGGCTTTCAAATCCCTTGGTAGCTTCCGCCAATCTTCTTTTTTGTTCAGGCGAATACCTTGGTTTGAGCTTATTTACATGCTCTGTTGTAAAGTGCTGCTCAGGATGTGTTATTTTTAACTGAATCTCATTCATTATAGAATAACTAATTCGCCAATTAATGCATTAGCCTCTTTCAGCGCTTGAAAAATTGCAATTATATCTTGCGGGGATACTTTTAATGAATTTAAAGCGGCGGCTACCTCCTGAACATTGGAAGCGCCGGAAATTGCAATTGTATGCGTTGAATCGATTGTTGCAGTTGGAACCAGGTTATTAAATATAGCAGTCGTTCCGTTGGAAAAAGCCCCGGGCTGGGAAATAATCGGATAAGACCTGATAATGATGTTTAAACTGCCGTAGGAAATTGTACAGGGCTTAATCTTTACATTCTCCCCGGCTACAATAGTTCCCGTTCTTTCATTAAGCACAACCTTGGCTGTATTATCGGTCTCAACGTTAATAGATTCCAATTCTGCAACAAATCCAACAATATTTTGCTGTTTATTTGAAGGGATAGTAACTTTAATTTCGGAAGCATCTAAAGCGATAGCGGTTTTATCACCAAACTGAGAATTAATAGCATTTGCAATATTAAATGCGGTAGTCATATCCGGCTCTCTTAGCAAAACACTAAATCCCTGCCCACCGATTATGTTGTTACTCAGCGGTTTTTGAAGCAAGCCTCCATCCGGAACTCTTCCGGCTAATGCATGATTTTTAGCAACTCTACCCCCAGTCGGTGTTCTAAAATCATACCCGCCAATTGAAACTGGACCCTGCGCAAATGCATAAACTTGTCCGCCCATACTCGATAAAGGTGTCATTAACAAAATACCGCCCAGCAAGCTCGATGCATCTCCCATCGAAGAAACATTAACATCAAATTTAGCGCCCGGCTTTAAATAAGGATTGAGCGTAGCGGTAACCATTACCGCGGCAACATTTCGTGTCCTCAAATCTGTTTGCGGAACAGTTATACCAAATCTTTTCAGCATACTTGTAACAGACTGTACGGTAAATTTAGTACGGTATGTATCTCCTGTTCCGGCAAGCCCTACAATCAAACCATAACCAATAATTTGCTGCGAATTTTCTCCGGACAGGTATGAAATATCTTTTATCCGCTGTCCGAATAAAGCGGCAGAAAAAATCAGAACGATCATCATCGTTATCTTTTTCATTTTAACTCCTAAAATAACCAGTGGAATAATTTTGTTAACCAACCGGGGCTTTGCGAATCGGCAATTCTTCCGCTTCCGTCGATTCTTATTTCCGCTTCGGAAATGTTGTACGAAAGCACGGAATTGTTCGGATCAATATCGGTTGTTCTTACTATTCCTTTTATAAAGATGGTTTGCTCTTCGCCGTTGATTACAATTTTTCTGCTGCCTTTTATCATTAAGTTACCGTTATCTAAAACCGAATCGATCGTTGCGCTGATTTTCGTCCTCATCATTCCCGAAGTTTTTGTAACACCGGAACCTTTAAAATCGTTCGATAACCCCAAAGACACATTGGCGCCCGGCAACTGTTTCCCGTTGAATTCTCCACCGCCGTTTAATGCAATATCGCTAGACCTTCCGGTAGTTGTTTGTGCATTATTTGAAGCTTGTGAAAACTCAACTACTACAATAGTAATGGCATCGCCCACCCGGCTTGCTTTCTGATCGGAGAAAAGTGATGCGAAAGCGTTTTGCCGCATATTCTGTGCATTAATAACACTCGCTATCGAGAATATTATTATTGCTATTGGTATAAACTTTTTCATAAATCACTCGACTATTATTACGTTATTATTATCAACAACTTTTGCTTTGAATATTTTGTTTTCCATGGTGTGAACACTGATGATGTCACCTACGCTGCCCTCCTGTTTACTAACAACATCAGTTTGTATTATTACATTTCCCCGCACAATGCTGCCCTTTACTCTATCGCCAACCTTTATAACGGGTAATTTTTCAATATCATTTTCTGTTATGATTTCCCCCTGTTTCAGATTTTTTTTGCTGCGGTATAAACCGATCTTATCTATAGTTGTTATAGGTCTGCCGTTTATTCCCGCAATATTCTGTAAAGATAATTCAAGATCAGCTTTTCTTAGTTCGCCTTTTCTTTTAACATCTCTAACCGTTACTAAAACAACTTTATATAATTTCAGTCTGATAGAAATATATGATTGCGCAATGTGTTTGTTCCTCCGGATTTTAACAGGAATGTAAGCCATGGTTCCGTTAATTTTAAATTCTTTATCATTTAATATTTCGATAGCAGAATAACCCGACGGTATTCTTATTATTTCATATTCAAACTTTTCGTATTCTTTAAAATGATTATTCAAATATTTTGAAATATCGTTCTTTAAATCAGAACCGGGTTGAGAAACCAAAAGCAATATGGAAATCAATACTGCAATCATTATTGGTTAACCTCTTTTAAGATTATTCGCCATTGCCATCATTTCTTCAACTGTCTTCACAGTTTTTGAATTAATTTCATAAGCCCGTTGTGCAGTAATCATAGCGATCATCTCTTCGACAATATCAACGTTCGATGATTCGATGTAACCCTGATGCACCTCGCCAAAACCTGTTTCACCCGGTGTGCCGATTATAGGTTGTCCGGAAGCTTCGGTTTCCACAAATAAATTATCACCTATTGCTTTCAATCCTGCCGGGTTAATAAACCTTGCAAGTTCGATATCACCTACAACAAAACTATCACCGTCAGTTTCCTGGCTTTCAATCGAACCGCTTCTGCTGACTGTAAACCCAAGTGTATCTTCATTTAATGATATATCGGGTTCTACAAGGTAACCACCCGCAGATACTAATTGCCCGTTACCATTTAATTTAAATGAGCCGTCCCTCGTATACATTATAGTTCCATCACCTTTTCTTAACTGGAAAAAGCCCTCACCCTGAATTGATAAATCGAACTGGTTATTTGTTTCAAGAAGATCTCCCTGCTGGAATAGTTTTATATTCGAAGAAGGTTTAACGCCAATTCCAACCTGGATGTTCTTATTCGAAACATCGATTATTCCCGGTTCAGTTGTTGATAACGGGTTTGCGGAAACCTGCTGGTACATCAAATCCTGAAATTCGGGTTTATTTTTTTTGTAGCCATTCGTATTAACGTTGGCTATGTTGTTTGCAATTACCTCTATGTTCAACTGCTGTGCATACATTCCCGATGCAGCGGTTCTTAATGCTCTGTTTGGCATGGTTATACTCCTTTAATTATACTTTTCCAATTTCATTTGCTTTTTCTAATGACTTATCCAGAAAATTTATAATTTTGAACGATGATTGATAATCCGTACTTGTTTTAATCATTGTTTCCATCTCGACGATGGGGTTTACATTTGATTCTTCCAAATATCCTTGCATCACCTGGAAATCATTTTCATCCACGGGAAGGAAATCACCGGAGGGCGATAGAAAATTCAGGTTGCTGTCTCTTTGTAACGATGAAGGATCATCTGCCTGCATAATCAACAAGTTGTCAACCAACTGTTTTCCCAAATAAATTTCTCCGTTTCGTAATACCTTTAGTTCTTTATTTTCCTCGAAGAGAAAATCGTTTAAATTAATCGGTCCTTTAAGACCGACTAATTTGTCACCGTTATCATTTACAATAAATCCGTCATCCGATACATTGAAGTTGCCGTTCCGTGTTAACGCAGCTCCCCTGGAAGTTTGAACGACAAAAAATCCCGTTCCCGAAATTGCCATATCGAGGGGACTGGAAGTCTGCACAAAACCTCCTTGCTTAAAGTCTGTAAACTGTGTCATCTGCGATTTTCCTTCGCTAAACATTACCTCGGAAAATGGTATTTCTCTTTTATAGCCGGTTGTATTTATGTTAGCAAGATTATTTGCAATATTGCTCATTTTTCTAAAGCCGTTGTTCAAGCTCCGGGCAGCATAATAAATTCCTTTAATCATATAATCCTCCTTTGTGTTTTTAGATCAGCTCTAAAGAAAATCATCAATAAATCTTCTGCTGTCCGATCGTGTAAAAGCGGGACTTCCTGCCTGACCGGAAAATTTGCCGATGCTTGATAGAAAAAGGTATGTTTTTTAATATCAACTGAATTTATCATATCTCATTCATTTTGTATGATTTAATTTTTAGAACCAACATCAACTCACCTATAGAAATGTTAAGCTCTTTTGCCCTTGTGGAAATATTATCGCTTAGCTTGTTTAATGGATTTTGTTTTAGTCCGGCAGATTGTACCGGATTTTTATTTCTTCGGTACTTACCGTTACGGTTTTCTACCTCATCATATTCTATTAATGATTCTTTATAAAGGTTTTTTCGTACTTTTTTTAATTCCTTGTCGTCGGAGAATAGAGGTTCTTCATTTCTAATCATGGAAATTCTTCTCTTCAACAATTGCAAATCATCTTCAGTTTCTATTTTTCTATATCCAAAACGGCGAGCCAAAATTATAAGAATCGCTGAGATTACAGCACCGATAAAAATTAATAATCCCAAATCGTATCCCTGAATAAGAGTCGATTTTTTTACCGATGACAGCTTTGTAATATTATTATCTTCACTTTCAATTCTAATAATATCGTGAAGCGAAGTTTCCAGGTATCGATTCAACTGTTTCTGTTCAGATGCCTGAACCTGTCTTTTTATCAATTCCCGGATATTAACGCCGTTATTTTCCCGGTTAACAAATTCTTCATGGTTTTTTGCAGCAACCGGCGTATCGCCTGCAATTAAATTAGATACGCTAATCGAATTAATAAGCAAAAAGATTATTGCAGCTTTTTTTATTAGTTCTTTCATTTTTCTTTCTTTGTAAAGGAAAATTTAAAATTAAGGTTGAACCTGTATCGGGATTAGAACTTGTTTTTAGATTACCTTCGTGTTTACCCATCAACTTTTGAATTATCCCGATACTCAAATCAGAATTTATCTCTGAATTATTATGATCCAGCAAGTTTAAATAAGCAGTGGAGATTACCCGGATAGAGATAGAATTATTAGTGTGTTTTGTTTGCAGTAATATTCCGCCTTCGCTGCTGTTCCCTGATAATACTATTGTAAATACATTCGTTAGCAACTGGTATATATAATCTCTGTTACTAATTATCATCGGAATATTTTTTTGCAGGTCTAATATTAATTCAAAATTTTTATTACGAACCGACGGCGAAATAATTTTATGATATTCTTTAATTACATTATTTATATTTATTGGTTGTAATGCCGGAGATTTTTCATCACGGTGAGCAAATTTCATAAGACCCGAAATAACTTTTGTAACGTCGCTAACCTGTTCCTTAATTATCTTTAGCGCATCAGAATTGGAATTGTTGTTTTCATCAGCCAACATGTCTGCATAGCTTAATATTACCTGCATCGGGTTTAGAATCTCCTCTATAGCTCCAATTGCCATTTCACCTACGGCTAAAAGCCGGTGATCATTTAAGTTTTTTGACTGATACAACTGCAGCTCCTTTGTAACTTCTTTTACCTGGAATTTATATAAGAGTGATTCGATCTTTGTCAGGGTATAATTCAAGGCAGATTGAACCAGGTTGTAACTCTTCTCATTGTTTGAAAAGACATCGTTTAGCGAGGTTAGTAAAAGTATCCCCCTCCTTTTATTTTTTTGAATGATTGGAATAATAATTAGTTTAGTGCTGTTACCATTTACAGTATAAGTTATTAACTCGGTGAAATTAGAATTGGAATCGTTTTGAAAAATCCAATCGATCGAACCTTCACTGTTCAGATGCCGTATAAAAGAAACCGTATTATTGTTGTTGGTAATACCAACCGGGATTAATTGTGTTTTCGATTTATCGAAGAAAAATAGTTGGGTGCTAATTACTTCCAGCTTATTTTTCAAGAACGTATTAAGTCCTTCCGTCGCTTCTAATACACTGCCGGCTTTCTCAATCTCTTTTTCAAAGATTATAATTTCCTTCAGATCGTTCGATTCCGTATCCCTATCATTTTGTTCGAAGTTTTCCGGATGTCTGCGGCTAACATTTTTTTTATCATCTGAATAATTCATTGTACCGACAAATGGTTTATACTCTATATCCGTATTTTTTATTACTCTCACTATATTTTAATATTTGTTTTTAAAATCATTTATCGACTTGATTATAAATTCAAGAATAGTTTTCCTCTTTTTTTCTCTTTTCACTCAATATTTCCGTTAACATATCTTGGTAAGCAAAAGGAATTCTTTCTTCGTATTCACCATTATTTAATTTCAGGATCGCAGTAATGCCCTCGTCTAATACAAGGTTTCTATCCCAGTGATTATTACTCATTCCGTATCTGCTTACCATAAAATCCGCAAGATGAACAATTGAGGAAATTATTATTCCTTCTTCTGCATTTGAAGGAAAATGATGGTTCTCCACAGCATCGGAAATTTGATCCGGTAGGTTCCACTGTTCAAGTAATATTTTTCCTATTTCTGAATGGCTCAAACCAAGAATCACTTCTTCAGCTTTGATATGAGAAAATCCATCCTCTTCGGCAAGGTCTTCAATTTTGCTGTATTCATCGGGAAAGAAATTCCGGATAATAAAAATTCCGATGTCATGCATTAAACCCGTAATAAACACGTGCCCCGGTTTTTTGTATCTTAAATCTTCTGAAATAGATTTAGCGGCGTTAGCTACAAGTATAGAATGTCTCCAAAAAGTGTTTCTATACCAATCATCGGAATCATTCATTATAAATGAACGATCCTCTGCAGCTTCAGTTATTATAGTTTTAATTTTTTCCAGACCCAGAATAATTATAGCCCGATCGATTGTATAAATTTTTTGTGGTAATCCTGTCCCGGGAGAATTTGCACTGCTCAAAACCCTTGTCAGCAATCCATGATCCCTTAGAATTTTTTTTGAAAGCATTGCAAAGTTGACATTCGGGTCTTTTAACAAAAATACAGTTTCGTTTACTGCATCCGGATCAACCGGCAGGTAACTAATTTGTTTCAAATCCGCGATGGTTTTCTCCCTCGCACTAACAATATTTTTAAACACGACCTTCACTTAACACCTGTAAGTTTCTTCTTAAAATTTTAACTACCTGAGAATGTATTTGTGATACTCTGGAGACTGTTATAGCTAAAATCTTTGCAATCTCTTTGTATGTAAGGTCCTCATAATAATAAAGGGTTATAACTAATCTCTGCTTTTCAGGTAATCCTTTTATTGCATTCATTAATAAATATTTTTCTTCGTTTTTTTCAGTGGTAGTTTCGGGGGTTTCCTTATCATCCGGTATGGTTTCAGATAACAAATATCCTTCTTCCTGATCTGCCGGTTGATTTAAAGAAACATTTGTATAATAAGGTTTATTGCCGTCACTGTTTGTCATCGACCTCGGCTTAATTTGTATTTTACGTAACTCATCGATAATTTTTCCTCTTATTCTCTGAATTGCATAGGTTTCGAATTTAGTCCCGTAATCAGGATCATACCGGTCTATCGCTTCGCTAAGCCCTTCAATTCCAAATTGAAAAAAATCACCGTTATCCATTATTTCCAGATTCACAAATTTTGATCTTTTAATTACATAATAAACCAGGTTGGTATATTGTTTAATAATTTCCTTCTTCAAATTGGAATTTGAATTTAATTTATAATCCTTCCACATTTCAGAACTAATCATTTTCTTTATCTTTATTTATGCTGAGATAGATTGTTTCTTTTTTGAGTTGAGTATTGATTCGATGATCTGATAAATATTAAAGCTACTGCACTTATTAAAATTGACGATACAAAAAAAACTACTAATGACTTGAATAGAACATTTATTAACGGCAGTCCTCTTTGTAAAAAAAAGATAACAGCCAGAGAAAAGAACAGTAAACCAATGCGAATAATTACTTGATTCAAATTATACCTTTAGATATTCTATTGGGAAAAAACAAAGATTATACCACCGAAAATAAATTAAAAAGTACTAAACCGGCTTGTTATCGGCATATTTGAGTTAAATGAAATACTATGACTGATTAATATTAGCCACTTGGACGAATTCAGTTAAAGAACCGGATAGCTTCGAAATCTGTTTGCAAACAGGACTGTTGAAATATTCTTTTGAAAATAGTTTTTGAGATGTTACTGATTTATGAATTAATGAATCAAAGTTTACGTAACCCATAAGATGCAATTTTTCATTCAGAAAATGTTCGGTAGCAGTGTTTAAATTATTGAATGTAATATCGGAATCACGCACATCAGAACACTTATTTACGATGACATGTTTAGTTAGACAACAATTTTGCTGTTTTAATATTTTTACTATTACGTAAGCATCCATTACGGCAGTCGGCTCGGGTGATGTAACGATAACTATAGAATCCGAGCTTAGTAAAATTTCCATTTGCTCGCGATCATTCATTTGCCCTGTATCGATAATAACATAATCATAGTTGCCCGATATTTTTTTAAGCTCTGTTAATAAAGAACTAATCTTCCCTTTCAAGTAAGTATTCTGATACATCGAACCGGAATCACCTGCTAATAAATAAAAGTTGTTATCAACCTTCGATATTATATTGTTTAATAAACTCTTCCCTTCAAAAAAGTCTTTTAGATTTTTCGGTACTATTATGTTCAATAAAATGTGAGCGTTTGAAAAGTTCACATCGAGATCCGCAAATAATACTCTCTTTCCCTTTTGGCTAAGCAGGTAAGCCAAATTTAATGACAGAACGGTTTTACCAACTCCTCCCTTACCGGAGGTAAAAGCAATTAAGTTACGGCTGGGTTTAGATGTTTTACTATTACCAAGATTCTGGAACTCGATTATTCTCTTTAGCTGCCCGATCATTAAAATATCTTTCCTGTGTAAATAAGTCTTGCCATATAATCCGCATCAGCAGAAATTATGTCATCCGGTATAACCTGTCCGTTTGCCAGAAAGACAGCGGGAACATTTATTTTTGTTATTAAATTTAAAATATTACCAAAGACAACACCTTCGTCAATCTTAGTAAAAATCAAAGAATTGTAATCAAATATTTTGAATTTTTCGGAAATATCGAGTAGGGTTCTTGTGCTGGAAGTAGAACTCATTACAAGATATGTATCATCAATATTTGCTTTCTGCAAAAATTTCTTGGCTTTAATAAGAAATTCCGAATTTTTCTGACTCCTGCCAGCCGTATCGATGAAAATTACATCTTTGTTTCTGAACTCTTTCATAATGCCGGTAAGCTCATCCGCTTCATAAGCGACAAGCATATCAATACTACTTACTTCGGAAAATACTTTCAACTGATCCAACGCACCAATTCTATAAGTATCGATAGAAATTAACCCAACATCTAATTCGTGAA
This sequence comes from bacterium BMS3Abin03, assembly GCA_002898075.1. Taxonomy (GTDB): domain Bacteria; phylum Bacteroidota; class Ignavibacteria; order Ignavibacteriales; family Ignavibacteriaceae; genus BMS3ABIN03. Next base: position 56,682 of record BDSV01000161.1, on the reverse strand, counting down.
TTATTTTGGATATGATCGCTAATTTAGCAATGCAGGTAGTTTTTCCCACCCCGGTTGGTCCGACAAGTGCAACAACTTTAGGTTTTCTGCCTTTTGAAACGCTAAATGTTTCAGTGGGTATCATAGTAGAAATGCCGGTAATTATATAGTTGTTTAATTCAGCCGGTTGAAGGAACTTACCATATTTTTTCAACTGGAGTATGATTTTTTTAATAATCGGTTTATCTATTTCTTTATCTTTAAGTCTTTCTACAGTTTCTTCAATTACTTTCCTGATTGGCTTGGCTGAATTAGTAATGCCGCGGTGCTTATCATCAGGTTTTTGCAGCCCTGACTTTTTATCGATTCCAGATGTACTTTGAGATACTTTACCTGAAATTTTCTTAAGTTCTTCTTCAAAACTTTTATACGCTCCATCATTAGCCGGATGCGGCATATTAGAAGAATTGCTGTAATCCGCTTCATCATCAATTCCAGCAGTCAGCTCAAACATTTTACCGCCGGGGTAACGGCTATCGTGCAGCACTCTTGTACCAAGAATTATTGCTTCATCGCCCAGCTCGGTTTTCATTTGTTCAGTTGCGCTTTTTAATGTTTGGGCAACGTATTTTTTAAGTTGCATATTCTACCTCTATCTTATCTATAAATTCAATTTCAATTTGGGAAGGAAGTTCGGAAAAAGATAAAAATATTGCTTCTTGGAAAGTAGAATGAATTAACCTGAACAAGTACGGTCTTATGGTTGCCGATGAAATTATAATAGGTTGATAACCTACCATTTTAAATTTCTCCAAAGTATTTTCAAAACTCAATTTTAACTCGTTCAACAGCTCCGGGCTTAATCCAAGTGTCTGTACTGCTTCTTTTTGATTCTGTAATGCTTCGGTTATGTTCGATTCGAGTTCCTCGCCAATAGCAGCGGCATGTATTATATTGTTTCCATCTTTATAAAGCGCTGCAATCGTATCTCCAATTGCGTGTCTTACATATTCTGTTAAGACATCTACATTTTTTGTTACTTTGGAATAATCAATTAGAGCTTCCAATATCTGAACAAGGTCTTTAATGGGTATAAGCTCTTTAAGAAGACTTTGCAGTACTTTTTGTATTATACCAAGCGATAAAACTTCCGGGTTTATATCATCAATAACTGCAGGATATTCTTTCTTAAGATTTTCCAATAATTGTTTTACCGCCTGCCGGGAGAGAATTTTATCAAAGTTCTGCTTTAGTGTTTCCTGTAAATGAGTTGATAACACGGAAATACCGTCAACCACAGTAAACCCGAGAATTTCAGCTTTTTCCTTTTCTGCTTTAGAAATCCAGTAGCTGGGCAGATTGAATGCCGGGTCCTTAGCCGGGATACCTTCGAGCGATTCTGTGGTTTCGACCCCGGGATTCATTGCCAGAAATCTATCTGTATGGATTTCAAAAGTAGCAGCGACAATACCTTTTATTTTGATTATATAAGTGTTCGGCTCGAGCTGTAAATTGTCTCTAACTCTAACAGGCGGAATTAAAACGCCATACTCTAATGCTATATGTTTTCTCGTAAAAGCAATTTTCTGAAAAAGATTTCCGCCTTCACTCTCATCGACCAAACTAATTAAGCCGTATCCAATTTCAATCTCAATCGGGTCTACCTGCAAGTATTGCTCTATTTTTTCATCACCCGTTTCTTCAGGTGTTTCTTCCTCATCAATATGAAGTTGTTCTTCATCTTTACTGCGTTTAACAAAGAAGGAACCTACTCCCGATACTAAACCAATCAGAAGGAATGGAATGGCCGGCATACCGGGCAAAAATCCGAATAAAATTGCAACAACCCCTACAATAGCCAGAACCCTGGAATTTTTTAAAAGCTGGCTCTTCATTTGAGTATCGAGTGCAGTGCCTGCGCCGCTGCGGGTTATTACCAAACCGGCGGAGGTAGCAATTAATAAAGCAGGTATCTGAGAAACTAACCCGTCGCCTATTGTAAGTATCGTATATGTTTTTAATGCTTCACCAATTGTTAAGTTAAGCTGTGCAACACCGATAATAAATCCGCCTATAATATTGATAATAGTTATAAGCAGTCCGGCAATTGCATCGCCTTTTACAAATTTACTTGCACCATCCATCGCACCGTAAAATTCAGCTTCTTTACTAATTTCCTCTCTGCGTGTACGGGCATCATTTTCAGTAATTAAACCGGAGTTCAGATCGGCATCTATAGCCATTTGTTTTCCGGGCATTGCATCGAGTGTGAATCTTGCAGCCACCTCCGAAATTCTTCCCGAACCTTTAACGATAACAATAAACTGTATTATCACAAGAATTATAAATACGATAAATCCCACCACATAATTTCCACCAACAACAAAAGTTCCGAACGATTCGATTACTTTACCGGCATAACCATTCAGTAAAATTAATCTTGTCGAACTAATATTCAGTGATAATCTGAAAAGAGTAAGTATTAATAACAGCCCGGGAAAAATTGAAATATCGAGGGGCTTTGTTATGTAAAGTGAAACGATAAATATTAAGATCGCCAAAGTTATGTTTATAGCCAGGAAAAAATCCAACATTGCGGCAGGCAGAGGCATTAACATTAGCCCGAGCATTAAAAGCAATGCAACCGCAAGAACTATATCAGTATTTTTATTAAATATTTTCATGTCTTATATAATATTCCTGCGCTTTTTATTCCTTCTCAGCCGATAAATATAAGCCAGTACCGAGGCAACGGATTGGAATAATTCCTGCGGGATAAGCTCTCCAACATCACAATACTTATAAAGTGCACGTGCCAGCTCCTTATTCTCATGAATAGGAATCCCGTGTTCTTTGGCAATAGATTTGATTCTTTGAGCAATTGTGTCGGCTCCTTTGGCAACTACTTTAGGTGCAGATTCTTTATCCATTTCATACTTGAGAGCAACAGCGTAATGTTCGGGGTTGGTAATAACCACGTCTGCATCGGGAACATTTTGCATCATTCTTTTCCGTGAAGTTTCATGCTGAATTTGACGAATACGTCTTTTTACTACCGGGTCACCTTCTGTCTGCTTGGTTTCTTCTTTTATTTCCTGCTTGGTCATCATCATATCTTTATTAAATTTATATCTCTGATAGACATAATCTAAACCTGCTAACGCAGCAAAGAGTATTGCAACTTTCCAGACCAAACTGTAAGCGGCGTTTAACATAAACCCAACAATTTCTGCAACAGTTAATTCAACTAATTTTGATGACTGGTTTACGTAATCATTTAGAATAAAGTATGCAAACCCGCCAATTATAAATAACTTAAAAAGAGATTTTGTTGCTTCCACAATAGATCGAGAGGAGAAGAATATATTCTTAACGCCTTTTAATACATTAAACTTACTTAATTTCGGCTCTAACGCTTTGGGGCTGATTTTAAAGCCGACTTGAATAAAACTTACTGTTAAAGCAACAACGATCATTGTTATAAATACCGGTGCTAATGCTGTTAAGAAAAAAAAGATTATCTTATTAATAAATAAGGTAATATTATTAAGATTTATACTTAATGTATCTAAAGAGCTAAATATTAGTTTCGCAAGAGTTGCAAATTGAGTGCTTAATAAATTCTTTGTAATATAAAGGAGTAATAACCCGATTGTAAAAATCGCCAAAGAATTAATTTCTACACTCTTTGCAACCTGTCCTTTCTCCCTGCCTTCGAGCAGTTTTTTAGGAGTCGCTTTTTCAGTTTTTTCTTGTCCGTCAACCTCTGGCATAACTATTAACTCATCGCTCTTATAATTGCAGCCAACTGATTTTCATAATTTTGCAGAAGACTTTTTATTACATAAATATAAATTGGAGAGATACCGGCAAGTATTAAAAATCCCAGCCCGAGCTTTAACGGCTGGGTCACAAAGAATACCTGCATCTGCGGAATAACCCTTGCAATAATTCCTTCTGCAATGTGTATAAGAAAAAATGAAACCATTATAGGGGATGCGATTTTTAACGCAATTATAAAAACCTGCGCAGAGTATTTGATTATTAAATCATTAACAGATTGGGTTAGGATGGGATTACCTATAGGAATTGCCACAAAGGAAAAGGATAACCCTTCTATAATATAATGATGACCATTGATTAAAAGAAAAACAAGTAAAGCCGAGAAATATAACATTTCTCCTATAGCATTGCTGTTAATTCCTTCAGCCGGATCGAACATATTGGAAATTGCAATACCCATATCAAATCCAATCAGCGACCCGGCATACAATACACCGTAAAAAACAAAATTTAACATAAATCCTAATATTAACCCGGCAAACATTTCTTTTAACGCACTTGAAACAAGAAACCAAAGAGTTAATTCCAAATGAATTTTAGAAGTGTCTAGTGTTAGAAAAATGAGATATGCAATAAATAACGATAAAAAGAGTTTAACGAGAACAGGCAATGATTTGTGACCAAAAACAGGTGCAGCAACCAGCGCACCGGTAATGCGCACAGTAATTAAAAGAACTATTACAAAATCGGACATTAATATTCCACTCATTTAATAACCGTATTAATCATCGTAAATATTCTAACTGTTAAGCTGATTACTTTATCGAGCATCCAGGGCATGAAAAAAATTATAGCGAGGGCAGTTACCATTATTTTGGGAACGAACGTTAGAGTCATTTCCTGTATAGATGTTGCCGCCTGAAAAATAGAAATAATAATACCAACTATAAGCGATAAACCTAATACAGGTAGTAGCACCAAAAAAGATGTGTAGAAAACCTCGGTTAGAATTTCTATTACAAGACTTTCTGTCATTTATGCAAAACTCCTAACTAATGATCCTACAATCAGATTCCATCCATCAACAAGAATAAAAAGCAGGATTTTAAAAGGTAGTGAAATTAACATAGGCGGAAGCATCATCATACCCATAGACATAAGGATACTTGAGATTATCATATCAACCATAATGAATGGAATAAAAAGGAAAAATCCGATGATGAATCCTGCTCTTAACTCACTTAAGGCAAATGCAGGCACTAATACATAAGTTGGCAGATCTTCACGGTTATTCGGTCTTTTTAGTTTTGATAAGCCAATAAATAAAGCAAGGTCTTCATCTCTTACATTTTTAAACATAAACTCTCTTATGGGCAGCACCCCTTTGTCGTATGCTTGTTCCATAGTTATTTTACCATCCATCAAGGGTTTTAAAGCTTCATCATTCACTTTATTCCATGTCGGCGCCATAATAAAAAAAGTTATGAATAAAGCTATCCCGGCAAGTAACTGCCCCGGCGGCATTTGTTGGGTACCGAGAGCACTTTTTAAAAAATGGAAGGCAATAATTAACCTCAAATAGGAAGTTGTCATAATTAATAATGAAGGTGCTAACGCTAATACGGTCATCAATAGTAAAATCTGAAGCGTAACGGATATATCCTGCGGATTACTGGCTGTACCTATATTAATACCAATTTTGGGGAAAGGAATAGTTGTATTTTGTTGTTGTGCATTTGCCGCAAAAGAAATTAATATTAGGAACAGGATAATGATAATATTCCTTCTCATCTCATTCCAATGTTTTTTTTCAAAGCTGCCAAAAAGCTTTCCTTCTCCTTATGAATCGAAGGAATTGTACTATCATTCGGAGAATTAATTTCTTCGAGCAAGGTTATCGAGTTCTCGCTAATAGCGAGCACAAATAACTTGTCTTCAACACGGACAACAGAAATGAATTTTTTTGGCATAATCATCTTATTACTTAGTACACGAATGTTTAATATTCCGGATTCCTTACCCTTCCCTCTAAAAGAATATTTTTTCAAAAAATACAATGCTGCATAAAGCAATCCTATAATAAGAATTAGCGGAAGGAGTGCCTTTAACAAATCACCTGTTGACATACCTTAAACACCTTCTAGACGCTTGTGAGTATCCAGCAGATTAGTGATCCTAATTCCAAAATGTTTGTCGATTACTACTACTTCACCTTCGGCTATTTTTTTATTATTGGCAAAAATCTCTACCGGTTCGCTTGCTAATTTATCCAGTTCTATAACGTAGCCTCTCTCTAATTCAAGAATATGCTTTACTTTCATTTGTGTTCTGCCAAGCTCGATATAAATATTCAGCATTAAATCATGCAGCAATGATAATTTCTCTCCGCAAATATCTTTTCCGCTCAGGAAAGTCTCATCAAACTCTTCAAAGTTTGCAGTGGCGCCTTCTACAGTTTTCGGTTTTACATTTGCTTGTTTGGCAACTTGAGCAGCTTGAGGATTACCGGGAGTTGTGCTGTTTTTTCCTTCGGTACCTCTGTTTATATTTTCAGCCATAGTTTACGCCTATAAATTATTTTTATGTGATTTTATTTTTCTTGTGATTTTAATCGCCTTATGGTCGTTAAGAATTCCTACACGACCGTAGAAAAAGTTTTCGTTGGTTACTTTTACTAATTGTTCATCGATTATTTTTGTTTGCAGCTTAATTACATCACCTTCGTTCAGCTCCATTAATTCTTTTACGGTTATCCGGGATCTTCCCAACTCAACTACAACCGGCAGCAGGGCTTCTTGTAAATGAAGAGTCAACAATTCACGTGAGGATAACCCGCCATAATTTGCCGGACGAATCGATGATAATTTTTGTACAGATAACTTCGATAGTATAGTATCGAATGCATAGGTAGCAAAACAAATATTCATCGGGTAAGACTGTTCACCTATTGAAACATCAAAGCTGATGAGCAGGATTGATTCGCTCTGTGCTGTAATTTGTGCAAAATCAATATCTGCTTCAAAATGATCGATTACAAATTCAAAATCATCAATTGTCTGCCAGGCATTTTTCAAATCGTCCATAAGATGAATTACAACATCCTCCAATACCTTCTGCTCTATGGGTGTAATAACCTTCGATTCTTTTTTCCCGTTACCCACTCCGCCTAATAAACGTTCTACAAGATTTAAAGCAAGCTCAACGTTTAGCTCGAGAATACCTTTTATGTCTGTGTCTTTTAATTTGAATGTATAAAGACAGGCAGGATTTGGAACAGCCAGAACATATTCGGAATAATATATCTGATCTACCGCTGTTACCTTTACACTTAACATCGTTTGAAGCTTGGATACAAGAAAAGATCCGAACGTATCGCAAACAGAATCATGAATGCTGTGCAAAACCTTCAACTGATTTTTTGAAATTCTATTTGGCAAACGAAAATCATAGGGAATCGGCTCTTTATCCTGCTTAATATTCTTTTCTGATTTGTTTATAAGCCGTTCGACTTCTTTTTCTGAGAATCCTTCTGACATATCTATTGAATTATATATTTACTGAAATAAACCTTGTTAACTTTTAAATTCGGAATTAGATTTTTAACTTTTTGAGAAATTTCGGATTTTAAACTATCCCTGAAGGAAATACTATTTAATTGATCAATAGTCTTACTTGCAAGCGTTGTTATAATCATATCGCGTATTGGTATTTCTTTTTCTTTCATAGCTGTTTTATTTTCTTCGCTTTTTAAATCAAACCCAATAGATGTTAACAACAACCTTTTGCCCTGGGTGTTAGCCGGGTTAACAATTACATCCTCTTCCAAATAGACATATTTTCCCAATTCATTTTGAGATGCGGAAGTATTATCTTCATTTTTATTTTCCGAAGTAAGTTCTGCATTGCTGTTTGCCGTTAATTGCTGATTACCCTCTTTCCATTTATCGAGAAGAAAATTGGCGGTGATAAAGTAAACAATTATTAATTGGATCATAAAAAGTGGAATACCAATTAGAAGAACTTTAATATTAAATTTAGGTTTCTTTTCTATCTCTTCAGGTTTCTCAGTTTTATCCTTAGCCATTTTACCCTTTGTAATTAGTGCATCAGCAATAATTCAATTGATATGCCATCGAAAAAGTTTCGAATAATTGCTTTTTAGTTCAAAACAGATTGAATCTATGGTTATTATTATACAGTTGGTCGAAATTGGAATGTAACTTATTTTTATTGAGAGTAAAAGGATGTGGATTTAATATAAAAAAAGGAGTACCATTTCAGTACTCCTCCCGAATCGTCCGATGAAGAGGTGGTTTATCGAACGAGATTAATCGTTTCCTGTAGAATAGTATCGGCAGTAGTTATTACCCGGGTGTTAGCTTGAAATCCACGTTGAGCAATAATCATTTTTGTAAATTCTTCTGAAAGATCTACATTGGATTGTTCCAACGCTCCGGATTGCACAACTGTGCCCGACTCAGCGCCCAATGTTGAAATGATAACATCACCTGAATTCGGCTGGGCTGAATACATATTATCACCTTTACTGGCGAGACCCTCTACATTAGCAAAATTAGCCACCATTAATTGCGCTAATGTTCTCGATGTACCATTTGAAAATATTCCCTGAATATTTCCGTATTGATCGATTTGAATATCATTAAGGGTAGCAGAAGCTGCACCGTCCTGGCTAAGCCCTAATATTTTAGAATCGGAAGACGTTTGGGTAATACCTTCAAAGTCTTTTCCGAAATTCAATTTTACACTCAATGTATCTGCTCCGCCTGCGGGATCAAAAGTTAGGTGAGGGTCGGTGGGAGAAATATTTCCGGGACTAATCGAACCATCACTATTGAAAGCTATTGTTCCGGTTAAAGATTCTTCCTGCCCGGAAGTTGTTTCGGTTCCGGGTACGCTTGCAATATAAGTCCACTGGTTATCTCCTATTTTTGTAAACTTAACTGTAATGAGATGCGAACTTCCAAGTGAATCGAACGCATTAATCGACCCGCTTACAATATTAGGGTCACGGTCATCGTCAGCCGAAATACTTAATGTGGTTGCACTTGCATCCTGAGTAGTTGTAGTCGAATCAAAGATAAAGTCTAAATTTTCATTTGCTATATTTACCCTGTTATTTATGCCGTCGAATAAGGCAACACTAGCTGCATCCATCACAAAATTGCCATTCCCATCATCTTCAAATTGAATTGGTGAAATTGTACCCGAACCAACTGAAACAGGCGGATCTTCAGAATTAAATACTTCCCATGATAAATCATATTGATTGGGATTTGCCGTTTTAGAATAGGTTAGAACCAAATCGTAAGAATCACCGTAATCGTTATAAACTGTTGTATTTATCGCAAACGGTCCCGGTAAATCTGAATTGATATTTCCTTTTTGAACTACGTTTTCACTTCTTGTAAGATCAGAATCACTTTCAAGATTACCGCCCCATTTAACTTCTGTTGTTGCTACTGCAGGTATTCTAAGATTTGTATCTATAATAATATCTTCAAGATTATTTCCCGGAAGAACTTTACCGTCAATTGCTATTTTTCCTTGAACAACCGCACCGTTCTGAGAGCTGACCAAGCGACCGTCCGCATCAAACTGGAAAGAACCTGCACGAGTATATAAATTATTCCCGTTACTTTTAAGAATAAAAAGCCCCGGACCCTGTAATGCAAGATCGGTTGTAATTCCTGTATTTTCTAACGAACCCTGGCTCCAATTACGGTCGATAGAATTAACTTTAACACCTAAACCTACCTGGAAAGGGTTTGTTCCGCCATTCAAATCGGTAGGTTTACTGCCCGCACGAATAAACTGATTTAGGGCATCGCTAAAGAGTATCCTGGATTTTTTAAACCCGAGCGTGTTGACATTTGCGATATTATTACCGACAATGTCTAACATTCCCTGGTGGTTCCGCAAACCTGAAAATCCGGTGAAAAGAGAAATGGAAAGTGCCATTTTAACCTCCTAAGGTTTATTTTTAATATAAATGATTCGGCTTCTGTCAGTCCGCCAAATCCAGAGCGTCCTTAAAAGGTCCCGCTCTTCCGATTATTTTTTTTAATTAAGTAAAAACTACGCTGTCGATGTTCGTAAAAATATTTTCAGATTCTTCACTAACATTCATTGCCGTTATAACTGTTTTATTAGGAACATTTATAATAAAAGCTTTATCGTCCATAATAACCAATGAATCTTTAGCTCCTTTTGTTTCTGCTCTTTGCAGAGCAATTTCAATTTTGCTCAATTCATTTTCACTTAGCTTAATATTTCTCGCTTCTAATCTCTTCATTGCATGACCTGAAAATTTAAGTTTTGTAAGCTCTTTCTGGAATATTATATCGAAGCTGTCTGTCGATGCATTTACATTTCTTCCGGGACTCTTTCTATCATTAACAATTGGCAGAAAGGGAACTGCAATACCATTAACTTCCGGCATGCTTTATACCTCCGGAATTATCATCGACAGTATCCAAAATTTCTAAAATATCCGATAGTAAGTATTCATTGCCGTCAACAACCAGGGTTGTTCCTTTCTCCGAGAATCTTATCCCGTCGATCTTTCCCCATTTAAATAATGTTGCTGTCATATCATCACCGCTGTCGTTTTTTGCAATTACTTCAAATGTATAAGTACCATCCGGTAACTTACTGCCGTTATTATCGGTAAAATCCCATAAAAGTTTACTGTCCCCCGTTTTTGAAGGCGGGGCATCGAATGTTTTTACAATATTTCCATTCTCATCTTTAACATTAACCTCTACAGATGATGCAGAATTAGGCAAGGTATAACCGAGCTTAACATTTGTCTGACCATTCTTTACGATAGTACCGCCGGCGAGCTTAACATTTTTCCCGATCAATGTTGCGGTTAATGTGTTGTTAATCGATTGGGATAAATAGTAGTTTCCATCTATGCTCATTTGAACTGCCTGATTTAAATTTGATAATTGTTCAAGTGAGCTGAACTGTGCCAACTGCGATGCAAACTTTGTTCCGTCCATCGGGCTTAGAGGATCCTGATATCTTAGCTGCGTAACCAACAACTGTAAAAAATCATCCTTTCCCATTATAGTAGAGTTTGCCTGGAAATCAGCAACTGGATTTTGATTAGTAGGATTTATTCCATTTATCATAAGTTTTCCCTCCTATATTAAATAATCGTAAGTGTTATAACCCATCATTTTTACCGTCATTTCGGTATTAGGGCTTTCAAAAATTGATTTTGTTTTAATTTCCGTTTCGCGTTTACGCGTTGCAGAAGATTTTTGTTTTCTCTGTTCGCTACCGGCTAAAGAAACAAATATTTCTTTTAGCTGCATTCCGCTTTGATTTATTGTTTGCTTTAGTTGCTCGAGATTCTGAGATATTAATTGCTTTGCAGCTTCATTTTCAACTTCCATTCTAACGTATATTTTTTTCTGCCCGTAATCTACCCTTACCTTCATTTTACCCAACTCAGGCGGATTCAATTTAATCTCGATACTTTTCTTTTCCTTTTTTTGTATTATTTCCGAAACCTTGTTAATTACCTCCGAACTATTTAATAGTTTCTGCTGGGAGATTTTATTTCCCAGCTTAGTCTGCCCTAAAATGTTCAAACTGTTTTTATCCACTAAATTTATTTGAGGATCATTAAATATTTTACGGGGTGTTTTTGCAGCATCACCCGGAGAAGATTTTGTCTGGTTTTCAGCAACAGGCAAGTTCTTATCCGTTTTCTGCTGCTCCGGTGAATCGTTATTTAACCCGGTGTTAATTTCTGTTTCCGGCTGATTTTTCTTCACATCAAAGACCATAACTTTTTCTTTTATAGCCGGATTTTTTTTATCGATATTTTCCCCCTGCCTGGTTATAACAATTTCATTAGTATTTAGTTCGCTCAGTTCGGGAACAACCTTGTTAGGTATAGTTTTATCTGCAACATTAATCTGTTCTGCATTTTTAAATACATTCGATAACTTAGTTTTAAGCTCCCGCAGGTTTTCATTACTCCGTAGATAATTTTGTATCGAATTGTTGGTTACAAACAGATGTTGTGAAGAATTGTTCTTGCCGTCAGCAACCGGCTGATTAGCAATTTTCATTATAACAGAATATTGCTTATTCCTCGCATGTGATTTGCCGCTAATACCGGAAAGTAATTGCCCGGGCGAAAGCCGGTTTTTTGTAATTTCTATTTTAATTCTTTTAATGCTATTTACAATATGTTTGTTTTCATCGGTAAGTTCCCCGGAATTGTCAGCAGAATTTTTTTTCGGTGATTTATTAATATTATTTACAATTTCATCCGCTTTATTGTTATATCTGAATTTAATTTCTTTGTCGACGGATGTTAAATCCAACTTTTCTAATACATCATTTATTACGGGAAAATCTTTTGATCCGGCTACTTTATCATTCATTAACTCCGTCAGGAAGTTAAATCCCCCTTCGTTTTTTTGATCAATATTTGCAGCAGAATTAATAACTTTCTCATAGGTGCTGTTTTTATTCAATTCAAATTCTACTTTAGAGTTATTCTCGATTTGTTTAATTATATCTTCTATGCTAAGGTAAGTTAACTTTCGGTTTTCAATGTTCGGGATATCTTTTATTATCTTATTTTGGTCAAAATAGCTTTTCATCCCTGAGGTTGAAGAACTTAAAAAATTTTCATTTAGATTGAATTTTAAGTCCATAAGAAATTCTTTCAGCATTTCTTTATCAACACCTTTTATTTCAAATTCCGCAATCTTATTTTGATCATTATGCACATCACCCGGGTTAGCACTTGGCTTTGAAAACGGGTCTATTGAATTATATAGTGAATTAAGAATAGCTATTAATGACGGGGACGAATCGTTAGCTAATTTCGAAAACAATTCATTTTCAGCAGGTTTGTCAATATCGAGTTCTATTTTGTTTTCAACAGGAGTTTGAGAAGTGTTTGGCTTTGATTTGTGAAGAATTTTTGAAAATATTGTTGGTCCCGGGGAGTCATCGATGCTGACTTTTACAAGATCCGAGAATAGATATTTTAAGTTGTTAAATGCTTTAACATCTTTTCTAAACGATGATTTAGAAACAGAATTTGAAGGAAAAAATATGGGATTAAATTGCATCAGTTAATACTCATTATTCTTGTTGCTGTTTCAGGATTCAATTCGGCTAATATTTCCGCTGCTTTTTTCTTATTCATTGAGTAAAGAATGTCTCTCGCTATATTATCGGAATAATTCTGAATTATTTTAGCTGCCTTTTTAGAATCCATCGATGCATAGAGAGCCGATGTTTTTTTCAACCATATTTTGTAGTTGTTTTCATCAGTTTTTGTGTCCGGCTTATTTGTGTTTTTTACCGGTTGATTATTAGAATTCGCCTTATCCTTTTTTAGTTTCTCGATTTCCGATTTTAAAATATTTAAACTATCCTTCAACATTTTATTATCTGTAGGATTTTCAGGGAGTTTACTATCATCCATAATATTAAGAATCTTTTTTTCGGGGTTTTTTGTCAAAGGGAAAGACAATGTATCATTTTTAATTGGCTGGTTCTGATCGGGTGTGGACAAAGTATTGGCTGGCGGCGAAATTTCCGTCGGGGGTGAAAAATCAAACTTAAAAATATTATTGTACTGTGAATTAACATAAACGATTACGGCTGTTATTAAAATAAAAGCGCCGACAAAAGACATAATATATATGAGTTTTGTTTTCATTTATGTACTCTTGCAAATTTCAGAATTGCAATTTCGTCTGTGTTTTTCAATTCGATTTTATTCTGTGTTTTAGTAAACCTTTCAAAATGTTTTTCTTCTATTTTATCGAATATTTTGTGCTCCTTACTCTTCTGCAGAAGCTCGTCTATTTTTTTATCTTTTTCGGTATTAAGCTCGGTAGTTGCATTATCTATTGAACTTATTTTAGCTTGAATGAGACGGGCATATCCTTTAATAAACTGGATTTCAGACATTATAGTATTAGAATCGGTTGAGAGCCGGTGATTTTTTAATTCTACCAGCAGATCAATCTTTGCTGTTTCCAGATTCTTAATTTTAGCATCGATTGCAGCTAATTCTCTTTGCGCTTTTTTCTCCAAACTTTTCTTAACATTTTGCAACGATTCAAATTTGAATTTAAATGCAGCCATAAATTATACTATAGGTTTTTCAATAATTTCGTTTAAGCGGGATAATGTTTCGTTATATAAAGCCATTTCAGTCATGTTCTGCTTAAGAAATTGTCTTAAGTCATTTATTTTGGAAATAGCATGATCAATTTGAGGATTACTTCCCCGCACATAAGCCCCGATATTTATTAATTCCTCAGCTTCTTTGTATGTCGAAAGAATTTCATTAAACACCCGTGCTCTTCTAAAATGGTCCTCGTCAATTATATCGGGCATTACTCTGCTTACACTCTGTAATGTATCTATCGCAGGATATTGTCCTCTATTGGCTAATTTTCTGTTTAATACTATATGCCCGTCTAAAATCGATCTTACAGCATCGGCAATCGGTTCGGTCATATCGTCGCCATCTACGAGCACAGTATAAAAACCTGTAATGGAACCTTTATTTGTTATACCGGCACGTTCTAATAATTTTGGTAAAATTGCAAATACCGAGGGTGTGTATCCTTTTGTAGTAGGCGGCTCGCCTATCGTTAATCCTACTTCACGCTGAGCCATTGCAAACCTTGTAACAGAATCCATCATAAGAACAACATCTTTTCCCTTGTTACGAAAATACTCTGCAATGGTTGTTCCTATAAACGCACCCTTCATTCTAATCAATGCTGATTTATCGCTTGTTGCAACAATTACTACAGATTTCTTAAGCCCCTCTTCTCCAAGGTCTTTCTCGATAAACTCCCTTACTTCCCTTCCACGTTCTCCAATAAGCATTATCACATTAACATCTGCATTTGTATTTCGCGCAATCATTCCCAGGGCAACACTTTTACCGACACCGCTGCCGGCAAAAATACCAACACGCTGCCCTTTACCAATTGTAAGCAATCCGTCGATAGCTCTTATTCCTGTTTGCAAAGGTTCACTTATTCTTTTTCTTTCCAATGGTTGCGGCGGTTCTTTATAAATACTGGATTCTATTTCCGGTTTTATCCTGCCTTTACCATCGATCGGGTTACCTAATCCGTCGATTACTCTTCCAAGTAATGCATCGCTCAATCCAAATTTAAAATTTTCACCGGTTGCAATTATTTCACATGCAGGAGATATCCTCTGAACTTCACCGAGTGCAATCGATAAAACTTTTCCTTCCTTGAAACCAACAACTTCAGACTCACATACTTCATTACCGGAGTGATCTATAATTTTACAGATCTCGCCCAGGGCTACATTCGGTCCGAGAGAAACGATAACTAATCCTATTACATCCTGTACTTTTCCGTTCAGCTTAATCGGGTCGCTATTTTGTATAATGGCTTTATACTTATCGATGTATGCAGCTTGAATATCCATCCGTGTTACAAGGTTTCTTTGAGAAGTTTTTCCAATTCGTCTAGCTGAGTCGAAATTCTCGCGTCAACGTTGCCAATTTCAGTTTCAACATAACATCCGCCCGGCTCGATGCTATCGTCCGGTTCAAACTTAATTTGTGATAGGTCCCCCTGCTGTACAACTCTGTTGGATTTTTCATTCAGTGTTTTTAAGTCATCCGGATTCAATTTTACAATTATATTATTGGAACCTATTACTTTCTTCAGCGAATTCTGTAATGTTTCTTTAATTATACTTTTATTAGATAATTCTGATCGAATCAATTTTTCGGCAATCATAAATGAAAGCTTAATAACCAGGCTCTCAAATATTTTACCGTATCCCGCTGCCTGGTTTTCTATTTTTTCTATGATGGGACCGAATTTTTCTATTACCTCATTAATTTTTTTCTCAAATTCTCTCTTTATTTCATCCTTAGCAGTTTCTCTGCCTTCCGTATATCCTCTATCGTAATAATTCTGCAAATTAGTTTGAATATAATTATCCTCAATTTTATTATTCGAATCATATTCATTCAACCCGGGGTTTTGAACCTTTATTTTAAGTCTTTTTGAATTTCCATTGAGTCTAAGAATATCAGACATAAACATCCTCTGAATTTCCTCGTGCATTTAAAACAATCTCACCAGATTCTTCCAATGATTTAATTACATTTATTATTCTTGCCTGGGCAGCTTCAACTTCTTTAAGTTTTATCATTCCCATGTATTCTAATTCTTCCTTTAATAAATCCGCAGCTCTTTCAGACATATTACTGAATATTTTATTCTTGAGGTCGTCATCTGCAGTTTTTAACGCAATTGCAAGGTCTTTTCTTTCTACTTCGCGCAGAACCTTTTGAATATCCTTATCCTGAATACCGATAATATCATCAAACAAAAACATTAGTTTCTTTACTTCCTGCGCAATTTCATCGTCAAGTTCGCCCATCTTTTCAAGTATCTCTTTGCTTAGAGCTATGCTTGTTCTGTTAAGAATTGTTGCCAGACTTTTTGTTCCGTCTACCTTGCTTATCGATTGACTCATGCTCAAACCTGCCAGCTCGTCAACAACTTTTTCAACCTGCTTTAGAGTTTGCGGAGAAATTTTTCCCAAAGTAGCTATTCTATATGCTACTTCTGAGCGAACATCTTCGGGCAGCTCTTTCAGAACATCTGCGGTTTGATTAGGATTAAGACGTGCGAGTATTAATGCTATCGTTTGAGGATGTT
The DNA here is from genome assembly GCA_002898075.1 of bacterium BMS3Abin03. Taxonomy (GTDB): domain Bacteria; phylum Bacteroidota; class Ignavibacteria; order Ignavibacteriales; family Ignavibacteriaceae; genus BMS3ABIN03. The sequence goes on along the minus strand of BDSV01000161.1, from coordinate 40,183 downwards.
CTTTATTTAAAAAATTTACAAGCTGAGTAGAATCCGCCTTTTTTAAAACATCAAAACCCTTGAGTGTAGTTAGATTTTTAACTTTCTCAACAACCTCCACTGCTTTATTCAAACCGAACGATTTTTCTAGAATTGCCTCGGCATATTCAAGCCCGCCTTCTAAAACATATTCTCTCGCGGTAACCATATGATAATATTCTTCCAGCACATTCTGCACCTGATTAGCCGGTATATTTTTTACTTTAGATATTTCTGTAGAAATAGCTTCTACCTCATCAGTATCAAGATTTTTAAATACTTGTGATGCGGTTTCAACATCTAATGCTATCATAAGCAATGCGGCTTTTTGCGGACCGGTTAGCTCGGATATTTTGCTCTTTTTATTTTTATTATTGTTGTTGGAATTCACCTTCGTGCAACCATGAATTTATTAATCTTGCAGCATCTTCCGGATTTTTAGAAACATAAGAACTTATTTTATCCTGTTGACTTTTCTTCCTCATCGCCTCATCTGTAATTTCATCTTCCAAATCCCCTTCAATTATAAAATTCCTTTGCCTATTGAAATTGATATTATTACGGATATTGTTTTCAAAAGTCGATAATTGCGGTGCGTGTATGGTCCGGGTAGTTTCTCTTTCTGTGCTCCCACCGGTTCCTGTGTTCCCACCGGTAATCATCAGTTTTTCATTTTTTAACTTGTTCATTATTCCCTTTAGTAGAAAAATGGAGGATACTATCGCAACTAATATCAATACCAAATTGATAATTTTATTCGTATCGCCCGTTGTAGTTGGTTCGCCAAATTCAATTCCGCTTAAATCCTTAGTTTCAAAGGGTATGTTTACCAATGAAATCTGGTCGCCTCTCTCAGAATTAATCCCGATGGAACTCTTGATTATGTTTTCAAGCTTTTTCATTTGTTCGGATGAACGCGGTTCATAAACTATTTCAGTTTCGTCACCCTTTTTAACTTCCTTTCGGATATCATTTATAACTACAGCAACACTAAGCCGCTTAATATTACCGGATCCTTCAATAACCTTTTGAACGGTTTTATTTATCTCATAATTTACAGTACTGGTTTGGCTGGATTCGGTTGTTGAATCACTGGGAGTGGTACCGAGATTTTCATTTTTAATGGATTGTTCGCTTATTGCAATCTGAGATTCCGGGTCGAAAGTCTCCATCGTCTTTTCAACCTGATTAAAATTAAAATCTGCGTTAACCTGAACAGTAGAATTTCCAAACCCGATTACCCGGTTTAAAATTGATTGTACTTTACCGGAGAGATATTTTTCTACAGATTGCTTGATCTCGTACTGTTTCGAATTTATCATCCCATCTTGCCCGTCATCTATTTTTTTTGTTAGTAACCTCCCTTTGGTATCAATTATAGTTACATTTTGAGGAGTAAGTCCTTCCACGCTATTAGCAACCAGGTTTGTAATAGCAGTTGTGTTTCTTTTTGAAAAGGAATAACCACCGGCTAATTTTATAACTACCGATGCTTTGGGCGGTTCTTCTTCCTCTTTAAATACAGTTTTTTGGGGAAGAACAATTAATACTCTTGCAGCTTCAATACCATCCTGCTGCATAATTGTTCTGGAAAGCTCTCCCTCTAATGCTCTTTTAAAATTTAATTTCTGCATAAATTCCGACATACCCATCGTGTTCTTATCAAAGATTTCATATCCTAAAATACCGCTGTTGGGTATTCCTTTTGCAGCCAATGAGAACCGGATTTCATACAACTTATTCTTGGGAACTTTTATGGTTGTTCCGTTATAGGCGAGTTCGTAAGAAATTTTTTGCGTGTTTAAGTAATTAACAACTTTGGATGCGTCCGTTTCTGAAAGATTAGTATATAATACCGAGTAGCTCGGTTCGTTAAGGAATAAAATCATTACCCCGAAGATTACCACGGATATTAAGAAAGCACCGCCAAGTATAATCTTTTGCTGAATTGTAAATTTGTTAAATATTTTAATTATCTGTTGAAAAGCGGAATTATTCATTGTTAAGTTTGCATTCTAGTTAGTTCTTTATACATATCTACTGCTTTATTTCTTATCTCCATCAAGAGTTCGAGATTTGTTTTGGCTTTTTCTCCCGCTATCATCACTTCATGCAACTGAACATCTTTACCGTTAATAAAATCGGTTACCAGCTTATCCGCATCCATGCTGCTTTTATTCACTTCCCCGATAAAATTAGTTAATATATTATTAAACTTTGGACTTTTAGTTTTGTTAACAGGATCATTTATCAAAGGATTATTAATAATACTGTTTATTGAACCAATTTTCATTTTATCCTCTCCTATCAATGTTAGAACCTAAGGAAACACCCGACATTTTTCCTTCTTTATTATAATAATGGTAATCCATTATTTCATTTTGGTAATTAGGATATACATCGACAAAAAAATTTTTTTCATCGCTGGATAATGATCCTAATTCTTGTTTCTTAATATCGGCGGGCTTATTTACCTGGCTAACGGTTTGCAGTGTATAATTATTAATTGCATTTGTAGAAATTTTCATATTTCTAAATCTCCAATGTATCTTTTATCATTTGCTTGGAAGAATTCAAAGCTGTTAAATTGGCTTCGTAGCTTCTTGTGGCGGCTATCATATCTACCATTTCCGTAACGGTATTCACATTAGACATCTGTACATAGCCATTTTCATCAGCATCGGGATGATCGGGCATATAAACAATCTCACCTTCCGATTTATCTCTTACCTCTTTTATTTTCAAATTTTCCTGATTAATATTTCCGGTTTGATTATTAGTTGTATTGGAGATATGATTTTCATTAGTCGTCTTTAACTTTATTGTATTTTCATATCCACCAATTGAATTAATAAATTGATTTTGCTTCTGCTTAACTACTAAAATTTTTCTTTGATACGGCTGCCCGTTGGCATCCCGGACTGTATTTGCTTTCGCAATATTTTCAGCAATTAAATTCATTCTTTCCCGCTGAATGCTTAACCCCTGCGCACTTATATCAAACCCCGGTAGTTTTCCGCCTATTTTCATTAGCTGCCTCCTCTTATTACGCTTTGAATACTTTTAAAATAGTCTCCAACTTTTCGAGTAGCGAAACGGTAAAGAAGAGTTGTCTCGGCAAGTTCAGACATTTCTTTATCTATATCAACATTATTAATTCCTGAGATAGCATCATTATTAGGATCGTAAACCATTTGATAATCCTTTCCACCTACAGAAGCCGGATTGTTAGAGCCAAAGTGTTTCGGGTTTGTTGTTTTTAATCCCCCATTTAAATTTTCATTCATTAAGTCTTTAAACACCACATCTTCCCTCTTGTAATTTTCCGTACCTATATTTGCTATATTCTTACTTAGTACGTTGTTTTTTACAACTAGGTAACTGATCAAATTTTCTAATTGTTTAATGGAAGCAGCCATTGTATTCTCTTTTAAATAACATTTTCAAATGAGTAAATAATAAACCGTAGCTATCATTCATAAGACCTGCCAAAATAATCAGGATATTAGTTCATTCTGAAATTTCTACTGATCAGAATAATCTAATATTATTGATTTGGTTTTTCCGCACGAACAAATGAATTTGATTTCATGGATATTATCATTAGCATCCTTTTTCAGAAAAATAGTCACGCCATCATGACTATCTTCATCAATTGATATTTTGGAATTACCAATTATTTTTAAATCTGAAGATTTCAATACATTACTGGCTGACGCACTAACAGGGGCAATTTCGTCATAAATAGGTTCTAAAAAATCTTCATCCATAAAATATTAAATAGTTTATGTTAATCAGTAAATATTATTTGATTTAAAACATCTAATAACAATGTTTTAGGTCTTTTCGCAAAATCAATGCCGAATAAATAAACTCATTAGCAACTCAAAATGTTAGAATTTTAATTAGCAGGTGTTGAATATTAACCAGATGCGGAATTTTATTAAGTATTGATATAGAAAGGATATATACTTCCACTTCGAAAAAGTAATTTCAGTGGAAACAAGAATTAAAAAACGTATTAACTCTCCTTACGCAAAATTGCCATTCTGAACGGAACGGGGTGAGGTGTTCGAAGTACTCCTTCGAAGAAGAATCTCAAGGTTGAAGGTTTGCACTATTTGCAAATATTTCTTCTGATAAACCGCATGTGCGTCAACTTAATTGCACCGACTTTTAGAGACTGTGTGAAAATTATGAATTTAAGGTAAGTTTATAATAAAACCAAAATCCGAAAACCAATTTGTAAAAGGTATATCAACGAAAGGATTTATATGCATCAATTCCGTTAATAAAAATATGATTTATTTTGCAGGATCGATCTTTACTTCAACTTTAATCGGTTCTTTAATACCCTCAAGTTTTTCCCACGATCTAATTGCCATTAAGGATGTTTTAGTTAGAACGGTATTCGGATTCATAAGCTTAATTCCGGAAACGGTTTGAATTGTTTGTAATATCAGCATACCCGGCATCAAATCCTGGGAATAAACCATTAACTCTTTGGTCTTTAATTCCTTAGCTGCAATGTACGATTCAATAATTAAATGGAGAAGGTCAATATCATATTTCGATGACTGTTTTACCATTGCTTTAAGTATTTCAATATCCTTGAAGTGGGACGATTGCCTTCTGTCCAGATCGACAAATATTTTTAACAATCGTGCACCTAAAGGCAGGTCTTTCCCGCTAACATGTATCTTTTCCGGCGAACCGGTACCATCGAAATCTTTTCTGGACAGTTGAATACTCTTAGCTGCGCCTTCAAATCCGGGAATTCTCTCGAGTAACTGTGCGGCAAGAAGATGATGATTGTTGCATATAGAGAATCTGCTTGCTGCGGCTAACCCTTCCTTATTCAATGCAAGTTGAACCCACGTTGGCAAAACAGCGAAACCTAAATTAAATAAATCGAATGCTATTGATATTTCCCACCGCTCCTGGTGAGAGATACTATCAATCTTATCCAGAATAGGTAAGCCGGCAGCTTTAACCCTATCTGTTTGACTTGCAGCATGTGGATTGATATATGATAAGACATCGACCAATAAATGAGTCGATTCTAAAACAGTGCCGTCAAGTAATTCTTTAAGCTTTGAGTTTTTTACTTTTAATTCTGCAAGAAGGAATTTATTTTCAGATATTAAATTATAACGATCCGCCATCGTTTTAATAATTTTTTTTAGCTCGTCATCTTTCCATGGTTTTGTAATATAGTGGCTTATACCGCCGTTGTTTATGGCTTGTATCATTTCTTCATAGTCGCTATACCCGGTTACGAGCACTCTTAATGTTTGCGGATGGATATTAGCAACTTTTTCAAGAAGTTCGGCACCGGTTAATCCGGGCATTCTTTGATCGGAAAGAACAACGGCATACGGTCCGTTCTTTTCCAGCATGTCTTTTATCTTTGTTGAATCCTGTAAGAGATAGGTTTCAACATCTTCCTTTCTCATTAAAGAACGAAATGATGATAATAAATTTACCTCGTCATCAACGTATAAAATCTTTCTATTGGGTACAAAACTATTCATTGTTTACTTTTTCTTTATAATATGGAATTAAGTTATCTATAGCACTATCATGCTGAATGTTAGGAAAAGATCCTTCAAGTACTTCTGATAATTGTACGATTTTAATTACCTCGTTACCCACGCTATTCCCATGATGATTTCGTACAACATTTACAACTTCAAAAGGAAAATTCCATAGTTCTAATAATGTTGCACCAAGTTTATGATGAGGATATTTAAAATATTCATTTTCTACCGATTGTAAAGTTCTTTCATCTGCTTTCATTTTTATAAGGAATTCCTTATACTTTTCCGGTTCTGTATATAACCAAACAAAGAATCCAATATCAGATACGAGAGATGAAATAAACACAATATCCCTATTAAAAGGTTTATCCCATAATAAGGAAATTTTCTTGGCATAGATCCCTCTTTTTAACGATCTTTCCCAAATATCATTCATCATAAAAGAACATTCTTTATTTACTGAATTTTGAAACTTATTCAGGATACTCAAAGAAAGCAGTAGCTCTTTTAATGGTTCTATCCCCATCAACATTATTGCATCTCTTACGGATGTAATTGCTCTATAAGTTCCGAAACTTACCGAGTTTGCAATTTGAATAAGTTTCGTTACAAAGAAGGGATATTTTTCGATGTGCTGAGCAATTTGATTAATTGTTATCTCGCCGGAAAACATATCCAGTAACCCTGTATCGAAAGTTGACGGATTGGGTAAATCGGATAACGAGCTTAGATAGGTGATTAAATTATTTTGTTCAAGCTCATTATGCAACTCCATAAAGTTTTTAAGAATATTAACAAATTCTTCATCGTCCCATGGTTTTAGTAAATAGAATTGTGCATATCCTCGTCTTAATAATTCCAGCACAACAGATTTTTCTTCATAAGCACTTAATATCATTTTCATAGCTTTCGGCTCGATGCTTTGAGCAAGCCGGAGAAATTGTTCACCGCTCATTTCCTTCATGAGTAAATCGGTAACAATCAAATCTACATGATGAACACTTATAAAACCTAGTGCTTCTTTTGGTGATGTGAAATAGTACTTGTTAAATTTTTCTTTCCTTAATAAACTTTTTATGGCAGATAATATTGCTTCTTCATCATCAATGAAAATAATTGATGAGAGTCTTTTGATTTTGGTTGCCTTTGCTTCTGCTATGTTTTCCAATTGTTCAATCATATTATTATGTTAAATTGTTATTGGTTCTCAAATTCTATTGGCAAGGTAATCTTAAATGTACTTCCTTTTCCTTCTTTACTTTCTACTTCCAGCTTACCGTGGTGTTTTTGTATAATAGACATACAGATCCATAAACCGAGTCCTGTTCCTTCACCAACATCTTTTGTTGTAAAAAATGGGTCGAATATTTTTCTTTTTATCTCAGCGCTCATTCCTTTGCCGGTATCGGAAATTTTAATAATTACATTAGTATCGTCCCGGCAAGTTTCTATTATAATTTCACCTCTTGTTTCAATTGCATGCGATGCATTGACTAATAAATTCACAAAAATTTGCTTAATCTCTCCTGCCTGACATTGTACAAGCGGTAATTTACCGTAATACTTTTTAATTGTGGCTTTGTACTTCAACTCATTCCATACTATTGTTAAGGTTTCTTCAATGGCTTTATTAATATCGACTTCAATGGCGTTATCATCCGAAACATGTGAGAAACCTCTCAACTGTAATACAATATTTTTTATCCTGTCGATTCCTTCAAAATTATGTTTCAATAGTTCTTCACAATCGTCTTTAATAAATTTATAATCTATTTTTTCTTCCAATAGATTAATCTCGCTCAATTCGGCTGAGAATTGATCTGAATCTTTCATGTTAAACCCTAAATCCTTCCACTTATCTAAAAGATCAAATAAATCTGAAAAATACTCGCCAAACCGGTTATGATTGCTGGACACAAATGCAAGTGGATTATTGATTTCATGCGCAATCCCCGAAATAAGAGCGCCCAGGGATGCCATCTTTTCGGATTGTACCAGTTGATCCTGAACCTTCTTTGTATATTCTAAAGCATCCTGTATTTCTTTATTTTTCTTTTCGAGATTTTTTTGATAGGATTTTCTTTGCTCTTCAACTAATTTCCTTTCGCTAATGTCCTGTATAATTACTACACGATGTTTTATATTTATAATTTCATAAAGTGATATGTGACATTCGATTGGAATCTTTTTACCGTCTTTTTTCACGCCGAATAATTCTATATTTTCTACACTGGAAAGCTTTTTATTAAAAATAACTCTATTATCCTTATCGTTGCCAAATATTGTATCCTCTTTGTGAAATAAAATCAGGAACTCCTGCCCTAATAATTCATTATGTTCATATCCAAACATTCTTTCAGTAACCGGGTTGCAATATTCTATCTGCCCTTCTTCATTAACTGAAATAATTGCAGATTTAGCAGCATTAGTTAACGTTTTAAACATTAACTCAATTTCCTGGTGATATCTGTTTAAAGCTTTTTCTCTGCTTATATTACGTACAACGCCTGTAATTCCCGTAACTTTTGTACGATTATTTTCAATTGGGGTGAGTAAAGTTTGATAATAATAAGTTTTTGAGTTAAATTTTAACTCCCATTCATAGGAAAAGCTTTCACCATTCAAACAACGGTGATGGGATGAAGTGTGAATATGGTTCTCGTCATTTTCAAAAATTTCAGATACTAACTTGCTTAAATAGTTCCCGTTCTTAATACCGGGTTCCACAGCTTCTTTACCGTAAATATTTACCAGGGTTCCATTTTGGTCGGCAACATATATAATTTCGTTTATAGAATTAAGAATTTCTGTTAACGAAATAGTTTTATTTTCAGTATAGGTCGATTCCTGATTCATTTATTATATCCAATGAATAGCCGTACTCTTAAAAGCCATAAATAGAAAGATTACTCTGTATTTATTATCGAAAATAGTCTGCAAAAGTTAATTTATCGGGGTTTTATTTTTAAAAAATATCGAACCGAAATTTTTAGTGCAAATTGATAAAAATACAGATAGACATTAAATAATATTTGATTGCAAATTATGAGAGGCGTGGACGAGGTTAGTTTACTTTCTTTGTTACTTCAATTCCTAATTGTTCCATTCTATAGCGGAGTTTCGAACGCGATAAACCTAAAATTTTAGCAGCATGAACCTGGTTTCCATCAGTTAATCGAAGAGTTTTCTGAATTAAAGTTTTTAGAACCAAATCGGCTTTAACCCCGGTTTCAGGAATGTTAAGAATAAATTCATCGTTGGAAAGTAAATCTGTCTGTTTCTTTCCCAGTAACTGACTCAAATGATAATCTCTTATTTCATCTTCATCTAAAAGGAGGGTAACTCTTTCAATTACATTTTTTAATTCCCTTATGTTACCTTTCCATTTATAAGTTTTTAATAATTCAATTGCTTCAGGAGTAATTCTTTTTACTTTTTTGTTAAATTTCTTGGAAAATTCTTTAAGAAACACATGAGCAAACAGAGGAATGTCGCCTTTCCTTTCACGCAAAGGTGGAAGGTGAATCTTTGCCACGTTCAACCTGTAAAACAGATCCTCTCTAAAATTTCCTTTCATAACCTCATCTTCTAAATTCTTATTTGTAGCAGTTAATATTCTAACATTAACGGAAATCTCTTTCTGACCGCCTAACCTAAAAAATTTCTTTTCCTGAAGAACACGTAAAAGTTTTGCTTGTAAATCTATATTCAAGTCACCGATCTCATCCAGTAATAGCGTTCCGCCGTTTGCCAATTCAAATTTCCCCAGTTTAGTTTTATTTTGAGCACCTGTAAACGCACCCCTTTCGTGTCCGAACAGTTCACTCTCTGCTAATTCATTTGGAATAGTTGAACAATTTATTTGGATAAAAGGTGAATTTGCCCTGGGGCTATTTTGATAGATGTATTTGGCTATCACTTCTTTTCCAGTACCGCTTTCCCCTTCAATTAAAATAGTTGTGTCGGAACTCTTAGCCAACTTTTCAACAAAATTAAGAACTTTTACAATTGCCCGGGATTTGCCAAAATAATCCCGTGAAAGTTTATTCTCCTTAAGTAAAAGCTGCAGCTTATTAACTTCACTACGCAAATTTACTTCTTCGGCGGCTTTACCAAGAACAAATTTCAGGTAATCTAGCTCCATCGGTTTCAGTAAAAAATCAAATGCACCCGATTTAATTGCGGTAACGGTAGTTTTAACATCGGAAAAACCGGTTATCATTATTATAGGAATTTCAGGATAAGATTGTTTGAATTGCTTTAACAATTCAATTCCATTATGTGTGGTAAGATATATGTCGAGAAGTATAATGTCAGGATTATATTCCTGGATTTTTCCATCAGCTTCACCGGCGTCTAAACATATTTCAACATCGTAATCAATTTTAGTAAGTACATTTTTCAAAGACCGAACAACTAAATCGTCGTCATCGATTACAAGTATTTTAATCTTGTTGCCTAACATCTGTAATATTTTTTGATTTGAATTTTATGAAGAACGTGGAATTCTTACCAACTTCACTTTCGAATGATAATTCTGCACCCATATCTCCTAATAATCTTTTACAGACACTAAGCCCTAATCCTGTTCCATTAGATTTTTTTGTAAAAAAATCATCGAATATTTTATCCCGGTCACTTTTTTCTATACCTATTCCGTTATCGGTAATCGACCAAATAATATAATTGCATTTATCTCTGTAACTTTTAATATAGATTTCTCCTGGACCGTTACAAGCTTCTATTGCGTTGGTTATTAGGTTCAAAAATACCTGCAACAGCTTATTTTCATCACATGATAATAAAGGAATTGTATCATCTAAACTAACATTTATTGATAGGTTTTCTCTACTCAAGGTTCCTTTAATTATATCCACAGCTTTTCTGGAAACTTCATTAATATAACAAGGAATGTTTTTACTGATAGTATTCCTGGAAAAACCAAGGATGTTTTCAATCAGGTATTGAATTCGTTCGAGTGCTTCAACAGTTGAGTTTACAGTTTCATTAATGTGGTCGGGTAATTCATTTTCCAGCAGCTTAAGATAGTCTAGGTTAAGCTTTACAGCAGAGAGCGGGTTACGCAGTTCATGCGTAAGACTTGCTGTAAGCTTACCCAAAATTTCCATCTTATTGCTAACTATTTTATTACTTGACATTGAACAATGGGGTAACCAGCAAAAACATATTCTTTTTCATAAAGAAATATAACTAATTTATAAATTCTTTTTACAACTAAGTTATAGAAACAATTGTTAAATTAAGTGAATTGACCGGGAAATAAAAGTGTGGGGAGTAGTTATTCGGGTTTAACGTCTTTTAAAATTTTATCGGCAACTTTTCCGATTACATCATCAGAATTGTAATATTTAGATTCGATCTTTTTTGTTATTTCATCTATTTTTTTTGCTTCATCTTTTTTAGAATTACTTAATACTTTGCCTTTATCAGAAATTTCTAATTTATCTTTACCAGATTTTTTTTCAGTCTTTTCCAACTTGTTTTTTTTAACATTTTTTGAATACTGAAACTGATTATTTATGCCTTTGATATCCATTTTCTCACCTTAAATAATAAGCCAATTTTTTTCTATTTTCAATCTGCAATATTTTTTGAGCAATTTCAAGTTTTTCCGCACTATAATACTCAATTATATTATCGAACTTTTTTTGGATTTGTTTAGACAAGGTAAACAAGCTTTCGTCGTACTTCAGTAATTTTTCCCTCTTATATTTTATTAAAAGTTCGTTCCTTTTTGAAACAATTAAACTTAGTTTGCCTCTTATCCGGGGCATTTTTTCATTAAACGATTCTTTGGAAATATCATCTAAATCTGAATAAGCACTTTTGAGCAATAATTCAATCTTATTTATTTCGTTAACTAAATTTTCCATCTTTAAAAAAAGCTATTCCCAATAAAACTAAGCATATTTTGTGTTGCAAGAAGATTTGCGAGCTGGATTTGAAGTCCCTCATAACTTGTTCTTAAATTATCAGCGCTTTTGTTTATTCTCTTCTGAGCCGATACTATACGATCATCGTAAGTAGAAATATTATTTTCAAATGAAGATTGAGCTAAAGCAAGATAACCACCCGAACCAAGATACGGATCTATTTTATCGTATAGTGTATTAGCTATTCCATTAGTTGAATTGAACAATGCTTCGACCTGGGAAGCATCTTCAGATATTTTAGTTTCAAGTTGGCTGGTATCAGAAATGCTTAAACCGGTAGATGAACTAAAAGAAATTCCAATTTGAGACAAAAGATTTAAATTCCCTGCCGACAGTCCTGAAACCTGAGTATAGCTTATAGAAGAAAGACTGCTTAAAATAGAAGAAGCATTCGTGTCTGAAATCAGCAGCCCCCTGCCATCTAAGGTTGATTTTGTGTTTTCTCTCAAAAATGTATAAAGATCATTAAACTTTGAAATGAAATCTTCAATAGAAGACTTTATGGAGCTAACATCATTTACAACGGTCATGTTTACTGTAGTATCAGAAGTTTGCATTACCGATTGCAACTTAAAAGTTACCCCGGTTACTAAATTGCTGACAGAATTTGAATTTCTCTGTAAAGTTAAACCATTAAAATCAAATTTTGAGTTTAACTGGTTATTAGTATCGGTAATATCCGAATATAGAAATCCGGCTGTATCGGGATCGGGAGACTGATCAAAAACGGTTCTGGTAGTTCCCAAATTTAATCCTACCGAAGCTAAGGCAGTTGATGAACCCGAATCGGAAATATCTTTAATCCTATAGTCAACACCGGTTTCTTTAGATGTAATTGAGAGTTGGGATGTAGTTGATGTTGGAGAAAATGCGGATGCAGTAACAATTCCCGAAGCACCTTTTTCTTTAGTTGCACTTATATTCAAATCAGTAACCAGATCGAAGCCGGATGAATGTGTTATCGAGATATAATCGGAAGAATCATTAACAGTTAATTTTAAACTTACATCGCCTGTATTTGGAGAATCGAGAACTTTCTCAGCAGTTATACCGTCGATATTATCATTAATATTTGAAACAATTTCGTTAATTAAATCTTCATAAGTTCCACCCCCCGTAACTGAAATTGTAGTTTCAGTACCATTAAGATCTATTACGAACGAACTTGCACCATCTGAATAGGAAGAGGATGCCGTTTTTGTACCGGATTCAATAACAGCTTTATCAGAATTAATTGCATCGGCAATTTTTTCCATAACCGTCTGGTTTGTCTCGGACGCCGTAAAAGTTACTTCAATGTTACTAACAAATTCGCCGGTACTTCCATCACCTGTTTTAATTAAAAAATCATGAGTTCCGGTAATGGAATTTGTTGTTGCCGATGTAACATCTGTAGAAATCGCAACATCGCTTTTAGCTAATTGATTAATGCGAAATGTATATGCCCCGTTTGAAGAAGAGCTTGTTGCCGTTGCTGTTACAAAGGATGAATTTGATGTTGTAGTTGAATTTTTATTAAATAAAGAATCGGTTCCGGTTAGTTTTAAATTGGTTAGTACAGTTTTTAACGAGCTTAACTTTGTGCTGAATGTACTGTAGGCAGAAGATAAATTTTGATACTTCGACTTTTTATTCTGTAGAGGGGAAACCACTTTTTGTGTTTCATTATAAGTATAGGAACCGACTAAAGAATTTATAAAGGAAGTTGATAATATATCTATTGCCATCGTTTTACCTAGTTATTATTAAATACAGATACCCAGCTTTCCCTGAGTTCAGATAAAATCCTAACTACGATAGGGTAATTTGAGTTCCTCATCTGATCCTGACAATATTTATAAAGCTTAAAAAGACCCGTAGCGATTTGAGAAGCATTTTCTTCCTCAAAATTAAGAGCGTCAATCAGCGCCTGAATTGCATTATTAGTTTTTCTCAGTTCATGTTTTTTACAACTTACGATAGCTAAATCATACAATTTAATTACAAGCTGCTGCTGGGTAGCTTCTAAAATATCTTTTACAAGATACGGATTCATGTTAGGACGTCTGTTGTTTAATGTTGTATAATTTTGCATAATCATTTTATTTTATGTTAAAAAATCCTCTCCCGGAGTAACTATTCCGGAAGAGGTTTACTATAAGCCCAACTTTTACTGGAATAAGGTGAGAAGTGATCGTGGTTGAAAGTTGAGCTGAGCTAACATTGTTGTGGAGACTTGTTGACCAATCTGACCCTTGGTAGCTTTTAACTGCTCAATTGCCATATCAGCGTCAAATAGCCTGCTCACACTTGCTGTAGCGTTCGTTATGGCGCTGGTTAGATAATCATCTTTTACATCAAGTCTTTGTACATAGTTACCAATCTTTCCTAATGAATCTTGCACTGCTGTTTCGAGGGTAGAAACACTAAGGGAAGTAATATTGGATGATGTAGCACCGCTGCTTGAAATAGATGCAAGATCAAGTGTATTCATTGTACCGAAGTTGATGGTTGTCTTTTCAGTTTCCCCGGTCTGGAATACAAAATTACTGCTTGACGGAAGTGCCGATCCACTAAGTAGTGCAGTATCATTAAACTTGGTGTTAGTAAATATTGCACTGATTTCATCACCCAGTGCATTTATATCATTAGCCAGAGCGGTCAGGTTTTTAGTAGGATCATTTGCTTCGGCTATTTTACCCTTAATCTGTATCAGCAAATCATTTATGTTAGTTAGTGCTGATTCAGCAGTGGAAAGAGTATTTTTTGCTGCACCGATATTACCCTGGGCAGCTTTCATAAGAGTTACTTTACCTTCGAGCTCTTTACCAACCCTGTAACCCGATGTGTCATCGGCAACAGAGTTGATTCTCAATTGTGAAGCCAGCCGTAACTGTGCTTTATTTGTTTGAGCATTTACCCTGGCTAAGGCATTATAAGCGTCCAATGCGCTTAGGTTTGTGTTGATTTTGAAAGGCATTCTATACCTCCTTGTATAGTTAATGAGTGACGGGTATCCTTACCCGCTGTTAATTAAGATAATTCTCTCAAGTAGATTATCGGATGGAGGTAACTAAAAGTTTAGAAGATTCTTGTAATTTATTTAATAAATTGCCTTAATTTGTCCTTTAATATTTCAATCCTCTGTAAAACAACCGGCTCATTCATAAAATTTTCTTCGGCTATACGAATTAAGTTTGGTATTTTATTGAATTGCTCACTTTTTAAATAAATTGAAATTAGATAAAAAATTACGGCAGGGTCTTCACTATTTAAAGCAAGTGATTTTTCTAATAATTCTTCCGCTTTTGTAAAATTATTGTCTTCTTCTAACGCTAATGCAAATTTATTAAGAACAAGTGTATTTTGCGGAAAAATCTTATATATCGAGTCTAAAATTAATAATTTTGCTTCTACGTATGAATAATTTTCCAACAAGTCAACTATTGTGTTAACATCGCTCTCGCTCATTAAATATTTTTCAAATTTTTCTATTTCACTTTTTGTGATTTCTGTATCCTCGAATAACTTATTAAATATAATAGCCCTAACATGGTTTTCGGTTTCTTCTACTTTATCAACATCCGGCTCAATTTTTTCATAAAAGAACTTAAATAATTCTTTATCCGATAATTTAGCTGCAATGTTTATGCTTTCATCAATAATTATCTGCTCATCTAATAAAATAGTCTGATGTGAAGACCGGTTACCCGATAGATAATCTTCATTAATCAGGTAAGCTTTTTTACAATAATATTTAGCATCCCCGCCTTTGCCGAAATGCAAATATATTTTTGCAGCAACCATTAAAGCTATTGGCTGCGCCTCGTCAGCCGATAAACTTTTTTCGATATAACTAAGTGCTGAATCCCACTCACCCTTTTCCACTGAATTTACAGACAGATATCTATATGCCAATGATTTGTATTCGTTTTTAAGGGTTGTATCATTTAACGAGATGCGAAAATATTTTTCCGCATTTATCTTATCATTTAATATACCATACGATTGCCCAAGCTGAAAAGCATAATAGGATGATGGGTTATTTTCGAATTCTTTACTTAACAACTGTAGATTTCTTTTCGCTTTTTCTTTTAAATTTTCATCAGAAAGATTATAACCGAGATGTAAGATTTCAATATTCGATTTTTTAATTGAATAATTTTCATTTCTTAATGCGTTTTCAATTTGTTCGTGAATTTTTCCCTCAAACCTAATATTCTTCTCGTTGGGAAATAACCGCACATAATCCATTACTGAAGATCTGCGGTTAAAATCGTTAATGCTTTTTACTTTACAAAAATATGCACATTCATTTTTTCTTCTTGTTAAATTTTTTAATTCATTCTTCGACGAATCTGATAGTCTTTCATCGGCATCCAGGTATAAAATCCAATCACCGGATGAATGGTCCAGTGCAAAATTTCTTGCCGCGGAAAAATCATCGATCCAATTAAAGTTATATACTTTCGCACCGAATTTTTTAGCTATCTCAATTGTATTGTCAGTCGAGCCGGTATCCACTAATACAATTTCATCTACGACGTCTTTTACCGAGAGCAAACAATCTTTAAGATGTTCCTCTTCATTTTTAACTATCATACTTAATGTTATCATATTAACTTTCTCCATAATGAGATTTTGGTAAACTCATTTATAAATAATCTTTAATAAATTATCCGCTGTGTCAGACCAGGTAAACCTTTTAAGATGTTCTCCTGCTGTCTTTCCGATTTTTTCTATTTCTTCTCTATTATTATAGGCGTATTCGATATGTTCAATTATTTCATCGAGTTCCGGTTCACTCCAGTCTGCAATCAAATTTTTTTCATCATCAAATAACCGGAAATCATTCATTGTTTTTAACTGTAACGAGTTGCTTTCATTTAAGATATCTTTATGCCCGCTGTTATAAGAAGCAATTACGGCTTTACCGCAAGCCATGTATTCCATCATAACGAGATTCGTTCCACCTTCACATCTGTTGGGGAAAAGCCCGACATCTGATTTTAGATATAATTCACGCATTTTTCCATTCGGTACGAGCGGAAGAGAAAATATTTTTGAGGAATCGATTTCATTTGCCTGGAAAAGGGATTCCATCTTATCCTGCCAGTTATTACCTTCCATTTTGAAGTTTATGTATTTGGAATATTGCATCGAAGCAATAACATCCGACCAGAGATTATACCATGCGTTTATCAGAATCATATCAGAATATTTTTGTTGTAATATTTTGAATGCTTTAATAACTAAATCCTGTCCCTTTCTTAATTCGAATTTTCCGCCGGAAAAAATCACGAACAAATTATTATCTTCTTTTTCTCCTCCCGGGAAAAATAAATTCGGATCGATTCCCTGAATCAGCACATCTGTATTTTTAATCTTACCTTCTTTCAATTTTTGGCAGCACCACGATGAACCGGCAAGGATTACATCAAATTGCTTTGCGTTTTCGGCAGCTGAATGTGTTAATTCGTTTTCAAAAAAAGTATAGCCATAGGATCTAATTCCTTTTAAATTATATAATCCTTTTAAGCTGTTATTAGTGATTGCATTGAATAAATAACCGGGTAAACTCTTCGCTTGTGAAGTGATATCTGCTTCACCGAGGTTAACAGTTTTAACCTTCCCGGTTAATTCTTTTCTCAGATATTTACTGCAAATCCCCCATCCGAAGTTTTCTCCATTGCTCAGTCCGAGATAAAGTGGAAGTTCATTTTTATTATCAGTTATAGTTTTTTCATTCCGCATCGACTTAATTTTACTGTTAGTACCAACACCTATATTTACATTCACTAAACTTTGTAAATCATAATTGATTTCATTTAAAACACTATTCCAATCACCTTTCTTCTGCTGCCTGTAAAGTCTCATAGATGGATACCATGGTGTTTCTTTACGGTTCAATAACCATCGCCAATCGGGCAGATACATTAATAAATTCCAAACCGGTTTACCCAATGCACCTGCTAAATGCGCAACAGATGTATCTACAGTTATAATCAAATCAAGACGATTTATTATTGCAGCCGTATCGGAAAAATTCTTTATGTGTTTATCAAGCCGAACAATCGGATAATAAATATCGGATAACTGATCGGCTGCGGGACCAACTTGCAAACTATAAAAATCAACACCCTTTATTGCAAATAGCGGAAGAAAATTCAGCAGAGGAATAGAACGAATTTTATCTCTATTGTTATTGGGATTTCCCGCCCACACTATTCCGACTTTTAAATTTTCATTTTTACCAATAATTAGTTTCCACTTATCCTCAAATTTCGTATCGGGAACCAGGTATTTCTCAAATGAAGGAATAGTTTTAAACTCTGTATTAAAATAGAAAGGTAAACTCAGCAATGCTATCTGATAATCGTACTCAATTTCCGGTTCATCTGAATTTTGACAAATTATTAATTCATCGATCCAATTAATGTTTTCAAAGAGACCGGCTAATTTTTCATCACACTCAAATATCAGGTAGCAATTTTTTTCTTTAAGTAATTTGAGATAGCGAACAAAATGTATCGTATCGCCTAAACCCTGTTCTGCATAAACCAATATTCGTTTATTTTTAATATTCTGATCCTTTAATTCCGGCTTGGATAGATTCGGTTTAATAAAATCTTTCCGTTTCTTTCTCCACTCGTATTCCTGCCAGCCCTCAGAATATTTACCCTTTAACAATAGAGCATGTGCTTTATTATAGTGTGCTTCGATTAAATCAGATTTGCTTTTTATTGCAATATCAAAGAAGGAAATCGCTTCATCAATTTTCAAATTCTCAAGACTGCCTACACCTAAATTTGTAAAAGCAATTACCCTGTTCTCTTCATCATCGATGGCTTTAAGAAAAAACTCTTCGGCAGTTTGAGTATCTCCTTTTTGTAGAAATATTCTGCCGATATTAACAAATACGCTTTTTAGGTTAGGGTCGAGTTTAATTGCATGTTCGTAATATCTTAGTGCTTCATCGTAATTTTTTTCTTCGTGGTAAGTATTTGCCAGGTTAAAGTATGCTTGTGCGTTATCTTCATCGATTGAGATTATTTTATGATATAATTCAATAGCTTTTTTATTACAATTAAGTTTTGTTTGAATTATAGCTAAATTATTCATCGCCCCGATATGATCCTGTTTTAATTGAATTGTTTTTTCATAATTTTCAATCGCAAGATTATACTCTTCATTCTTAGCATAACAACTACCGAGATTGAAATAATAGTTACCGTTATTAGTATTAAGCTTTATCGCAGATTTATAATTTCTTATGGCATCCTGCCATTTATTTAATTTGAAATACAGGTTTGCAAGATTATTATATAATTGTGGATACTTCGAATTGTTTTTTATTGCAGTTTTATAAAGTTTTTCCGCTTCAGCAAATTCACCTTTAGTAGTTAGTAACCGTCCTAAATTTAAATAGGCATCTACCAGATTCTGATTGTATTCAATTGCTTTTTCATAATTCGATATTGCCAGATTGTTATTACCGGTTTTCTCATAACAAATACCGAGGTTATAAAACGCATTTGCATGTTTATCATAAATAAAAACAACCCGGTTAAAATAACTTATTGCTTTTTTATAATTACAAAGATATAGCTGAATTATCCCGAGGAAATTTGCAACATCATAATCATTATCATTCTGCTCTAATAAATTTATAAGAATTTCCTCAGCCGGTAGAAATTCCTTATTGTTAAAGTATTCTATTGCTTTCGAATATTCATCCATATTATTAAATTATTTATTACCGGTTTTTATTGTTCAACTAAAAGAGAATTATGTGCTTCTTCGTATCCTAAATGTAAATTAACTTTTTTCAACCTTTCAACCGCAAATAAATTATCCGAATCATTTTTAACCGCCCACTCAAACATAACCTTCGCTTCTTGATCATTCCCGGAAAGGTAATCCGCTTCTGCCAGACCAGCGCAAGCATCGGAGGAATTCGGTTCGGTTTTCAAAGCATTTTCAAAGCATGATTTGGCATCATCAAGTTTATTTAAACCTACATAGCAATACCCTTTAAAGTTATTTAAAGGAACGAGCAACTCCTGCTCTTGCCCATTAAGCGAGCCATTTTCTATCAATTTCTCTGCTTCCGTTACCAGTTTTAAAGCATCACTAAAGTTTTTACTCTCAAAATTTTTACGTGCTTCCTTTAGCAATTTTTCTACTTTTTCTAAAGAATTTTGTCCATCATTTACTTGCAAAGTGTTATCATCCGGCGGTAACTGCAATAGTCTGTTTGTCTTTCGTAAACCTGATATTGCTAATTCATAATCGGGATCGTTTTTTACTGCGTATTCAAACATTATCTTAGCTGCTTTGTAGTTTTCATCGAGGAATAATAACTCTGCAAGACCAAAGCAAGCAGTAGCAGAATCGGGTTTGTAATTAAGTTCATCTTCAAAAAAGTTTTTCGCCGATTGCAAATCATTATTATATAATGCAATATTACCTGCAAGATTTAGTAAAGTTGAATATTCAATTAATTCATTATTCGCAGACTCCTCATAATTTTCAATTGCAATTTTCAGATTGGCACTTGCAGATTTGAAATCTTTTTCATTAATATTTTTTGTTGCCCTTCGGAATGATTTTGTAAATTTGTTTTCATGAAGAGGGTAAACTATATCCACCGATTTTGGTTTTTCACCTTTCAGCCAGATCTGTTCCGGATCGGCTCCCCATTTTTCAACAAATATTTCTTTATTCCTCCCGAGCAACTGCAAATATTTATCTTTACCCTCATTAGTAAAACTCTTTGATCCGAAATGATGAATAAATACATCCTTTGCTATTACTGTTTTATAACCTGCCAACTGCGCACGCAGGCAAAAATCATCATCTTCATAATTCCCGGGTGAAAACCGCTCATCCAAACCGCCAATTTTATCTGTAACTTCTCGCTTGATTAGAGCGCATAAAAATGCAATGCGTGGGAATTCTTCCGTTTTATTTTTGTTTTTCTCTTTTACCTTCTCTGCATAAGTATGCATCTCTTCCAAAGTGTTATACTTTGCATCTTTATCTATCTGATACCAACTAACAGAATTTGAAATTGGACCTACCAAGCCAATACTATCGTCGCCTTTTGCAATCTCAATCATACGGTTTAACCAACCTTCAGTAACAACAATATCGTTGTTGGCGATAAGAATATATTTACCTTTAGCCGCTTTTATTCCTTGATTTATTGCTTTAGGGAAGCCCCTATTTTCTGAATTTCTTATAATCTTAACATTTGAATATTTCCGAACTTCTTCAATCGTGTTATCTGTTGAAGCATTATCAACTACAATAATCTCATATTCTACATCGGTAAACTTTTCAATACTTTCAATACATTGCCGTGTAAACTCTACTTGATTAATCGTCGGAATAATTATCGATACAATGACTTTATTAATAGAAAAATCATTTCTCCAAATAGAATTAAACTCACTTATGATTTCATCTTTGTTTGGAATTTCAGCTATTTCTTTTTCATACTTTTGATAGATTTTTTTTCTCGTTATAGAAAATTCATCTCTCATTTTTGAAGTAGTTGTAGTTTCATCATCTTTCCAGGTTACTTCAACAGTATTTTGTTTTATATGTTTGAAATTTGAGAATTTGGATAGTCGAATAAGGAATTCCCAGTCTTCCAAAACATTAATTGTTTCATCAAATAAACCCGCTTTAAATGCAATTGATTTAGATACGGCAAAACAGTTGATTGGTGCAATATTTCCAATTAATAATTTATTCCTGTCATATTCGATAGAATAGAGAACATACTTGTCCTTCAGTTTATATTTATTCCCTGTCTTTTCGTAAACCGCCCGAACCGCATCTGTATAAAAAATATCGTACTGCTCATCCATATTTTCTGCCAGCAACTGAAGATGATCGGGATAATAAATATCATCATCATCAAGGAATGCTAAATATTTTCCCCTCGCGATTTTTATCGCATCGTTTCTCGAAGCTGAGCGTTCACGGTTTACAATATGATGTAAATATCGAATATAAATTTTGCCTTCATATTTATCAACTATATATGATTCATCCGTTTTCCCATCATTAACTACAATTACTTCAAAATTCTTAAACACCTGGTTTGATAAGCTGTCCAGAGCTTTTGGTAAGTAATCCGGTCTATTGAATGTGGGAACAACGACAGAAAACAAAGGTTCTTTTACCTGCAATTTTGATTCTTTGTAAGGAATAAAATAAGCACCTGCCGGTAAAGGACGTTTTCTTTTACCTTTCCAGTATCGTTCTCTTGCAATTTCCGATTCCTTTTGTGAAGTCTTTCGATCAGAATTTTCAATACTATCCATCGAAAGCAGATATAAACCGAGCAATTGATTTATATGCTTAAACTTTTCTTTTGATACTATTCTAAGCCAAAATTCAGAATCGCCGGCAGATTTAAATTTTTCATCAAAATAGCCATACTTTTCGTGTAATGATTTTCGCCACATCGGCTGCGGACCGATAAAACAAATCTCAAACAATTTTTGCCGATCAAATTCAGGATATAATAAGTAGCCGCTCAAAGGTGTATTATCGAATGTACGATTTTCAGTTTGCGTTACTTTCGAATCAGCATAAACTAAAGCCACATCATTATTTTTATCCAGTTCGAGAGTGAGTATTTCTAAAGCATCATGTCTGTGACGGTCGTCGGTATTTGCATTTGTAATATATTTTCCGGTTGCTGCCTTTATTCCCCTGTTCCATGCTTTATAAACCGTTTCTCTTTCATCCGTCGAGATCAATTCTAAATTTGAAAATTTCGTTTGATACTCTTGAACGATTCGTGATTCATTTTCATTTGAACCGGAATTCACAACAATGATTTCCAATTCACCTTTTTTGTAGAGAGTTTGATTAATTAAATCATCGAGACAGCCACGAATAAATTTTTCAGAATTATACGTTGATACAATTGCCGATACTTTTATTTTATTCGGTTTAATCTTACCGCTCATTATATCTACTACAAACTGCAATTTATCCACCGCATCCCGGTAATCCGGTTTAGCTTTTATTACTGTCTCAAGTAGTTGTTTAGCAACATCAAGATTATTGTCATCGATAGCAGCCAATGCAGCAAGGTAACCAATTCTCCAGTGTGTCCACCCCGCATTTAGCGAATCCATATAAAGTGCTAATGCATTATGGTAATCATTATTTTTTTGATAAATTAATCCTTCTACATAGCAATAGAACGGATCTTTTTTATTCTTTTTATTTAAAGATTTAAGCAGATGATAGAAATCAAACTGCTCTAACCTAACCAACTCTTTTTCGATCTTATAAAATTCAGCAGGGTCTGCTTTTATACCGTCAATAAGCAAATCAATCAGTTTTGAATGAGCAACACCGAGTCTTTCATCTTTCATAATCAGGTAATAAAGTTTATTATACTCATCAAGCGGAGTTGAAGGATTTAATTTTTTATTCTTAAATTCCCGGAGAAGCCGGTATAAATATTTCTTATATTCGGCTGCGCTTTTCTTCCAGGAAAATCTAAGTGCATTTTTCAATCCTTTGTTAATAAAGCTATTTCTTACATCCTGCTTCTGAACTTTAATTAATACCTGCTTCATTTCGTTAACGTCATTTTCATTCACATAAATCGCGGCATTATTTGCAACTTCAGAAATCGAAGAATTTTTACAAGTTATAACAGGGCAACCTGATTGCATTGCTTCTAAAATCGGTAAACCAAACCCTTCATGTTTTGACGGATAAACTAAGGCAACAGCACCGTTATAAGCGAGAGATAATTCTTTATCATCTAATCGAACTAACTGATAATTTATTCCTTTTAAGTAGGGCAGAAATTCTTCTTCGATATTTTCTGAACCACCGGTAATTAGTACCTGGAAAGATTTTTTATTACGCAATTTAGAAAATGCTTTAAAGAACAGAATAGCATTTTTATACTTATCCCTGTTACCGCTAACAATAAAGTACGGTTTTTTTAATCCCTTTTTTATCTTGAAGTTTTCTATTTCAGGTAAGCTATTTTTTCTAAAATGATGATCTGCTGCATTGTTAACAACAAATATTTTCTTATTAGAAAGTTTTGGATAATATTTGATGAAATCATTTTTTGTTGAATTTGAAACTGAGAAATAGGCATTAGCTTTAAGTAAAGCTTTTATTTTGGTACTCCAATGCTCATTGCTTAAATCCCAGCCCATTGCTTCCGGAATCATATCATGTAACAGCAACACGTTATGCGTTCTATCAGGATAAGTATAGTATGTAGAAATAAAGAGTGATGCCTTTTCTTCATCACAAATATCCTGCAAGTAATGAGAATCTGCATTGCATTGAGCATAAGTATAGCTATGAATTACTTTTGTTTGAATATTAGGAATGTCCGGAGCAGATAATTCGCGATCTAAAAGAAGAATCCGATCTGCTAAATCAGTCTTTGAAAATTCTCGTAGTAATGCCTCCCAGACGCGATAGATCCCATGCGGGCGGTTCTTTTGCAGTTGAAAGATTACACCGTCGATTAGAATTTTTGTTTTATCCCTTTTAGCCGGAATGTCAATTTTCGTCTCTTGTTCAGATAATGATATTCTATTTTTCGAATAACTTATAATTTCATTTAAGTGCTTATCCAAAGTAAAATTATCAAGCACATACTCATATCCGTTTTTTGAAAGGTCATTAAGTAACTTCTTATCTCCTTGAAGTAACCCAATCGATTTTTGTAGTGATGTTTTATCAGAATAATAGATAAGATGAACTCCATCCTCAAATAAACTATCAACTTTCGGAATGTTTGTCTTGTTAGTTATCAGCGCACATCCGCAAGCTAATGCTTCATAAACACGCGTGGGATGATTGGCAAAGACGGATGGAAGGTTTACAGCAGTTGTATATTGATTAAAGTCACGGGCAATTTCCCCGGCAGTTACCGGTTGATTACTATATTCAATTAAGTCAATAAGATCATTATCCAGCAGGTATTTTAGCAACGTCCGTCTTTCTGCATAAGCGTTGTCATTATTAAACGGTACAATTTTACCTCTGAAGAATGCCCTGTTTTTCCTTGAAGTTAAATCCTTTTTTATATTGAAAACCGTATCATCCACACCAAATGGCTGCAACAAGTATGGTTTACCCAAACTTTTAATAAATTCCGTATCGTTCAAATCGGTATAAACGATAAAGTCAGCAATCTCTGCCGCCGAAATCAAGGAGGATTTCATATTTAGAGTATTAAATAACTTGCAATGATTTTCGACAGATTCCTGTACATAAAGCACTTTATAAATGCTTGTCTTCAGCCATCTATCTTTCCATTTAGGATTCAAATGAAGCATCTGAGAATGCCAATCGAAACCTAAAAGAATCATAACATCCGCTTCGGGCTTGAGAAGGTAATCGTACAAACCATCATCACAATCAACATCCTTTGCGCCCCAACTTGCACCCGGAGCAAATGTTCTATGATGAAGCCCGAGTTTATTAGCACCATTTTCCCATCCTCTGCCTACTCCCCACGCATGCACCCCCGTTGCCTGAAGAACAACATCGATTTTAGGTTTTGTATTTAAATCTTTTACAACGGAGATTTGCTTGGGCTTAATATGATTACTACTTTTATCTTTCAAAGTTGGAGTGCAAATGATACCCCTTCCTTCGGGTATGCAATCTTTAAGGTTAAGTGCCTGCTGCATTAAAAGATAAGTATATTCAAAACCTTTCGCAGCTAAGTCTTTAACATCAATTTCTAAATCCTTCCTTACAAAATCCTTTTTAAGAATAGAGAAAAATTCAACCAGCAAACCGGGAGTAATCTCCGCATCGGTATATCTTTTGTAAATCTGCCACAGTTCAATCCATCGTTTAAATCCTTCGTTTGTTTTTATTTCATCGTACCACCTGTAAGCAGAGAGCGGTTTATTAATAACAATAACATCAAACTCCTTACCTATTCTAAGCCAGTACTCAAGGTCTAAACCATAGCGGAGTGAGTCGTCAAGCAAACCGAGCTTATCAACAGCTTTTCTATTAATAAATGTAGAAGGTTGTAAAATAAAACAGGAACCATTTAACAGAGCATTGTAATCGAATCCGACACTATTTGCATATAACCTTGGATTATTTCCCGAACGATCTACCTTATAACCGTTTCCCGTGTACAGTCCGGCATCAGGATATTTTAGATAAGCTTCGGCAATGCCGTGCAGCGCATCGGGATAATAGAAATCATCGGAGTTAAGCCAAGCAATGATTTCACCTGTTGCTTTCTTAATTCCTTTGTTTATTGCATCAGCTTGTCCATCATCTTTTTCACTTACCCAATAATCAATTTTATCCTGATATTTTTTAATTATTTCAACGGTATTATCAGTCGAGCCGCCATCGATTATAATATATTCCAAATTAGGATAGTTCTGTTCAAAAACACTTTGGATTGTTTTTTCGATGTATTTGCCCTGATTGAATGAAGGGGTGATTATGGAGATTTTCGGATAATTACTATCGACGATTTTTATTACCTGACCGGGGGAAGTGTCTTGCCCAATAAGTTCCCATAATACATTTTTATTATTCAATGCCACACTGTTTTCGGGGTCTAAGTTAAGTATTTTTTCAAGTACTAAATTTGCTTCGGCAAGATTGTTTTTAGAAATTTCAACAACTGCAAGATTATTCAAAGCATCTATATGATTAGGTTCATGATTTAATATTTCTCGAAGTATCTTTTTCGCATCTTCAAAATTATGTTGTTTTATTAATTCTTCGGAATCAAGAATTGCTTTATGATATACGAGTTGCTTTTCCAGGTATTGAACATTTTCAATCGCAACCTGATTTTCAGGATCAATTTTTAGAACAGCTATTAATGTTTGAGAGGCATTCTCCCATCTTTTTGTTAAAATTTGAACAACTGCAAGATTATTTAGAACATTAATATCATCAGGATTGAAATTTAACAATCCTCGTAAATGGTTTATTGCTTTTTCATATTCTTTCCCAAGGATAAGTAATTCAATTTCCTTCAAGGAGATTTCAGGTTTAACTTTTATTATTTCTATATTTTGATCTGAAAGTAAGTCATCATCAAATTCCCATTTGGGTTTTTCTCTATCAGTTTCAGGTTGAAAAATTGTCTGAATAAAAACACGTGCCTTATCAGACTTTTTACTAAATGTTTGATTGACAGCTTCTTCAATTACTTTGTAATCAACATCTTTAACGCAATAAGCGGAACCATGTTTACATCTCCAATCGCACCTGTAACAATTTAGCGGCAGGGCTACTATAGAAGTTAAATTAGAATAAGGCATAAACCTGCCGAAGTGACCGCCGCCAAGCAGAATAACGTTTTGTATTTCAACGGCTGCAGAAACATGAGCTAATCCAGTATCCACTCCTACAGCCATTGAAGCTTTTTCTACTATTGCGATTGCTTGCCTAAGTGTAGTTTTACCGGATAGATTAACAGTTGAAACATTAAGTTCATCAAGGTTTATTTGATTTACATTAAAATCTTTATTATCACCCAGTGCTATTACAGAAAGACTATTTTCTTCTACAAAAGACTTAATAGCTTTACCAAAATCATAAAAACTTTTTGCAAAACTTTGAGCTCCCGCAAATAGTACGAGGAATTTATTCTGTTCAATATCATATTGTTGCATTAGATGATTCGCAAATTCTCTGTCTTCATCTGTAATCCATACTACCGGCTTAAGTGCTTCAACTTCAATATTGAGGTAATTTAAGAATTGTTTGTGTAAGTTCAATTCTATTGGATAATCGGAATTATCATTAGGAATAAGATGAGTATAGAATTTATTATTCGTCTCCCTTTGCTCCTCACTTATATTGTTTGTATCACCAAAAAATCCAATTTTTACTTTACTATCAATATTTTCAACAATTTCATCTCCAATTTCTTCTCGCGAAAAAACTGAATTAAGGACATAATCGGGATCTAATTCATTAAGCTTGTTAATGAACTCTCTGCGGTAATCATTATCTTCTTCGTACTTCTTTTTGTCAAGTGGAATAATATTATCAACATACGGTGATGATTCATACAACTCAGAGATGTGTTCCTGGCAGATGACAGTAGTCTTCGAATTAGAAAATTTTTGTTTGATGTGCGGAAGTATAGAAGAAGCAAGAATATTATCGCCAATAGAATCGATTCGAACCCAAACGATGTTTTTAGCTTCTTCATTTTTTAACTCGATCTTTTTATTATAAAATATTGCTGCAGCAGTTACATAGTTATGATGTTCAGCAGACTGTAAATGCCACTGCCAGAAACTTGTAATATCATTTATATTCCACTCTGGTTTGAATGACTTTTGAAATGCAGGATTCGTCCATAATATAGTTTCAAAGTCCTGTAAATCAATCGCTTTCCCATTCCATTCCGGGAAAGTCATTCCCATATTAGTTTCACAAATATCAAATGAAAGAGCAAAAACACCATTTGGTTTTAAAATTCTAATTACTTCCTCAACAGCTCCATTTTTATCGGGCTGATGTTCAAGAACAGAGAAACTTGTTAGAATATCTGCAGAATTATTAGGTAAAGGAATTTTTTCATCACTAACAATTCTCCATTCAACATTCAGATTTAATTCTTTATTAAGACGCCGCCAGTCTGAAATATACTGTTCATCAGTTTCTATTAATACAACATTTGCACCTTTCATTGCCAACAGCCAGGGAATAGGTGAAAGTTCGCTCCCTAAATCGACAGCAGTCTTTCCATCAAAATCAATATTATGTAATGCATTAAACCAGATCCAGGGATACTCCCATATTTTAGACCAATTGATCATCATGCGAAGCGAGTGTTCATAAGCGAATGCATTTAATTTGAACATGAACCATTCAAACTGAGGGGATTCTAATTCTTTGATGTTTGCAAGGGAATAATCTTTTTGTTCAGCTTGGTCGGGCAAAGTGGAAAATGCATTACCAATAATATAATGATCTATATTTCGACGGTGAACAAGTTCATTTTGGATGAAATTATTTTTATAACGAATATATTCAGAGAAAGCTTTTTCAATTTTCTCAAAAACAGATGATGGAATATTTATTTTGTCATCAATTTTTTGAAGGTGAAGCATAACTACATTAAGTATAGGTGGTAATTTTGGATAGGTTGTGGTTTTTGATGTTAAAGAATTTAATACTTGTTTAAAATATTTATTTTTTTCAACAGTTCCATATATATCTTTAAGTTCAGGAATTGCTTCTGCCCATATTTTATCAAAAACCAAAATCATATCTGTACTGCCTTCAAGCATTAATAAAAGTGCATCCTTCAGATCATCAATCGACATTTTATTTTCCTGAAAATTAGTCCTTATGTAATCATTCAATTGCAAGCATTTCTGAATCGATAAAGGTACTGTTATATTTAATAACTCAAATGCTTTTGCTACATGATTAAAGCTGTTCAGATAAGTAAGTAAAGTTTTCCAACGTAGTTTATTTTGTTTTGAAAGATAAATTATATCTCTAGGATATTTTAATACATTTATAAAAGTGAATAGTGAAAGCTGAACAAGCGTATCAAATTCTGTTGTTAGCTTAATTATTTGTTCTTTGCCGAATATTCTTTTACAATTAAACAATGGAAAGATCGCACCAAACATCGGCAGCGAAGATTCCGAAATAAATATGGGATTATGATTGAAAACCTCAGCATATTTTTGCTGCATCGAATTGATCGTTAATTGAGATGGTATTCCGGATAATTCATCATCAAATATCACAAGCAAATCCAGATCCGATAATCCGGGGCTGCCAACGTTTCCAAATTCATATACAGAAATGATCTGAGGAATAGTTTCGCAGAGTTTTAAGAAATACTCCTTGGTCTCTTGATAAATATCGAATGTTGAAGGTACAGGTATCTCTGTTATATCATTAGCCCAATTATTAAGAAAAATATTTAAGCTACTGTTAGAACTATGCTGGTTAATAAAATTATAATAGAAGACAGCGTTTTTACAAAATAGCCAGAACTCTTTTGTAGTGTTAATTAATTTATTTGTTATTCCCACCGATTGTATTTCAGCTAAATCAAGCGGGAATTTTTCTTTAAATCGATTCAATATAATACCGGGATTCTCATCCGATATTAAAACAGTTGAAGGTAATGATACTTTCTTCTGGATTAATTGCGCTACCTTTTTGCGTATAGAAGATATTTCTTCAAGCAGTTCCCAATACTTTGCAGGAATTAAATCATTCTTTTTTGTTAATAAATCTCTTTTCCAAATTGATTTTTTATCCAACATTTGTGTTAACAATAAGGGCAAAAACATTACGGAAGAAGACCACCAAATCAAATCAAAAGGATTATGAAAATCTTCGGGCTGTTGAAAATTATTCGCGAAGAAATTATCGAACGGTGAAAAAGAGAGAATAAAATCCAAACCATCATCAATATAGGATACATGTTTAATACTGTTTTTCATCCATATGCCATTTCTTACAAGTACAGACGGAAATGATGCCTCAGTTGCCCAATTTAATTCATCTATAAAATTTAATAACGGACCATGATGCATAAAAGGATTATAAGCGAGCAAAAAGTGGTTGGATTTTACTACGGCTTCAGCTATTGAAAATAATTCGTCTTTGGAAGGGTCTTTAGGTATGTTGAGAATAAACGTCACATCGAAGTCGCTATACCCCTTTTCAGTTTTTCCATCTGCAAGACTTCCGTGCAGTAACACGGAATATATATTTTCTGTTTGAATAAATTCATTAAACTTTAATAATAATTCCTCTTCGTCTCTGCCTTTAAGATTATTTTCCCAAATCTCGAATGATAATTCAGATTCCATTTTTTTCTTTCCCAACGAAATAAAATTTCCATTTAATCTTTTTGTTACATCCAATAAACCTTTGTTTAATAGGCGAAAGGTTTCTTTCATCGGGATGCTAGAATCGAATTCCTGTAATTTATCATTCAGAAAAGAATAAAATTCTGGAATAACATTTTGGCAGTTTCTTAACAGCCATTCAAATCTTGGTGACCGAATACTACTGTTTTTCCACTCGGTGATAGTACCTGGAGAGCCGCTCCAAATTGGAGAATAAACTAATTCAACAAAAATGGATTTAATTTCCTTAAAGATTATTCGTAAAAAGTATTCCTGATAAATTTTATTAAATTCAGTTGCAGCAGCGGTTTCCAGTTCTGGTAAAAAATATCCGAAATTTAAATTCGTTGTTCTATATACCCTGCACAATAAATTATTTAACTTATCTTGTTGCAAGAAAGTTGAATATAATTGAAATAGTTTTTCAACACTTTCAACATTATTTTGATTGGCTTCGATTGACTTTTCATAAAACTGAAGTGCTTGTTGAATATTGTTTTGTTCGAAATTAATATTTCCAAGAGCTTTAAATGCAATTGAACTATTTGAATTTTTTTCTAAAATATTTTTACATAATACCTCGCATTCATCATATTTTTTTGCTGCAATAAGTCTTTCAAAAAGAAAATTTAATTTATCTTCATCCGGTAATTGATCATGATAATTTGTATCCATGCTACTTCTTATGCATTAATTTATAAGAATTAATTGAACAGCTATGAAAAGTTGTTATTCGCTAAAAATATTTTATCGTTCGAAAGATTTTATAATGCCTTGATTAATTGCTATTCGGCAACAAATAGAGCATAGCTGTATTTTACCTGCATCTTTTAATCCCTATAACCATACCAAGCAGTTATTATCGCAAATATTAAGAATTTAAGTGGCTGTAGTGGTTTTCTCTGTTTAGATGGCTAATAGTAGCCAGCAATTTAGGTGAGTAGTTAATTTATTAATGCAGCCAATTGTTCATCGAGTTTTGTATATTTAACCATTGCCGATTCCCTTAGAGTATTTTGCTCGGTTAACTTTTGGCTCTTCAAACCTTCGGCTCTTTGATTATATTCTTTAATTCTACTATGAAATCTCTCTTCAAGATTTTTTTCACGCTCTTCGGCTATAATTTTTAGATTTTCAATTTCTGTTTCTTTTCTTTTTTTTATGCTCCCAATTTCCTTCATTAATTGCGTTTTCCTGTTCGATTTTTCCAGGAAAGTTGATGCTGATAGAACAAATGAAATTAATGTTCCGATAAAAATACTTACTGCAGCCCATTTTAATCCTTCACTAAAAACAATACTCATCACACTCTTAAAATCCCAGGCATTCACATCGCCGCTATTAGCATAACCGGCTAATCCGCCAATCATAAATACTATAAATGATATGATAACCGAATACGTTATCGAATTATTGAATGTAAATTTATGATTGAATTTTTCCATCAGGTCCAGATTATGAATCTCTCTTTCTATTTCTTTTACTTTTGAGGCTACTAACTTTGCTACCCGGTTACTCTTTTCAGCAAACCTAAGCTTAATTTTTTCTTTTAGCTGTTCTAATTCTTTTTCTAATCTTTGCGATTCGACTTTACTATCTTCAATACATCTATCATATATTTGTAATTTATTATCGATTTCCGCATTGGCTCTTTTTTTAACAGCGCTTTTTATACCTTCAACTAAATTCCGGAACTTATTCACCAGAAAGTTCGACGCACCAAGAACCAGAACATTCTCGGTACCATGATATAATTGTAATATACTTTCGAGAAATGTGATCGACTCTAATAATGTATCATCAAAATAGTCAATTAACCGTAACTCTTTTAGTTTTGATACTTTCGTTCTTAAATGATATAGTTCAACCGACGCAATGTTTTCATTTCTTTCTTTCACAGTTTTAAAAAATTCCAAATAGCTTGAAAATTCCCAAAACTCAAAAAAATATGCGGTTACCGGTTTATGAACAAAACGATTAAACATTCCAATGTGATTTTCTTCAACCGCAAAAGAAATCCTGGACATATCATATTCATATACTTTACGAATAAAATTTTCGGCATCTTCCAAATTATTTAACCTTGCATATGTAAGCGCTAAATAAAATGTTGCATTAATTCCATCCGGTTTTATTGAAATTGCTGTTTTAAATCTTCCGATCGCCCCTTCGGCATCGTTTTGCTTGAGAAAAAGAAATCCATAAAAAATATTAATCATATAATCTAATTCTTTTTTAAATCTGTCTTCCATATCAACAGATTTAAGCAATGATAAAGCTTTATTCAGTTGATTTTCTGCCTCCGCCGCATTAAAAAGTGATTTTTCGAATATGAGAATAGTAGAATGAAGAAGGATGTTGGTTATAGTAAAATTGTTGTTGTTAGTATGCTTTAAAGCATTAATTGCAGAAACGGCAAAATATTTTTTATCGGCAGGGGAATCGACAATAATCCATTTGAAATAAAATTCCTTAATATAATTAAAGTAATCGAGAATGAATTCTTTCGGAGCCATAGATTTAATATGGTTCTCCAGCATTATTACCAACGGCGAAGATGTTACCCAATAAATCGGGGCAAAATTATAATCGATCAGGTTTTCATCAAACTGGGAAGGTAGTGGAAGCTTATTAAATTGCAAACCTTCTTTTATTAAATTGATCTGGTTTTTAGATCTATCATTATCTGCATCAAAGAATTTAAACCCTAAAGTTCTAAAGTGGGCAATACGAGATTTATGTAAAGCCTCTTGTTCATCGAATCCATCAACAATTTTATCTTCAATTATCATAATTAATATATTTTTAATATAAATGACCGTAAGGTTGGGACAATGCATACTCCTGCCCTATTGCGGTTCAACGAATTATCGGAAATTTTAACTAAATTCTTAACTTGTTAACTTGAATAAATTATAGGCGTATGTATAAATCGTGCAATTGTTTTTTTAACTATATGATAAACGATTTTGAGTAGTAAGGAAATTTAATAATCAAATTGCACTCTCTGCGGCTTGGTGCGTATTCACATGGTCTCTAATGGTCTGAGAAATTCATACATAACACAAATACTTCGACAATCCCTAATCTTCTAACAGAATAGAACAAAACCGCAAGTATTATTTCTCTACCGGTAAATAAACATCCGGAATTTTATTCGAGTCCATAATTATTCCCATTACACCGGGTCGGAACGAATAATTGCCGTCTTTATCGACTTTAATAAAATCATACAGAAACATGTTCTTACCGAACCCCCATTTTTCATCAACCCAATCGTGTATTGGAATTATCGGATTGAAATAACGGAATGTCCAGTATTCTTTTTCGGAGGGAATAATTATTGTGTTCGGATTGTAATCAATAGAATCGCCATAAACCTTTTTATAATAATCGAGCCAAGGATCATCTGTAACTTCGCTAACTTTCAGATACCCCTTATCGGTAATTAAATAATACACATTTCCGCTTATAACGACCCCATAGACTTGTTCTTTTAGATGCTCATCACTTTTCTCCTTTTCGCTTTGAGCAACTAACCAAAAGGGAAATAATAATATAAATAATATGAATAATGTTTTTAACATAACTTCTTATAAATTCTGTTTAATTATCGGAAAATATTTAATTATTTTAACCTTGTGTGCAGCCGTAAGTTACCGGTTAGTTGAAAATTAAAAAAATAAAAATGAACGGAAACTTGCTGTTTCTACAATTAGCAAATACTATAAATTATTTTACTTGTTTCTGTAATATAATTTTATAATATTGATTTTTGAATGAGTTACTACTGCATAAGAGGGGCATCATGAAGCGAGTAACAGTCTGATAGGATTTTTCTTCCAGCATAAATATCCACAGAGCACACCGGCAGTAAGAAAAATGAATTGGGTTTACTTATGATTGCTTACTTCCTTTATTCTAAAAGAGAATACCAAATTGATGATCATAAACGGGTTCAAAAAAAATTTCAGTTAACACGTTTTTAACTTATCGCTATAACCAGTTAGGAGGAATAGATGCTTAAGAGAAACCACTTTACTTTTGCCGGAATAGTGCTGGCATTTTGGTTAACTTTAATGTCGGCAAGTAGTCTGGCTCAATTATCCGGGCAAGAAATGTATTACAGGGGGACCCCGATAAACCCTGTTATTCAGTCGATGCTAGAATCGGTTTCGACTGATAGTATTTTATCCTATCTTGAAACTGTGGTATCGTTCTACACCCGTCAAACAAATTCCGATACGACTTCGTCAACTATTGGTATCGGTGCTGCAAGAAATTTTATTTTTAATAAATTCAAACAATTTAGTAATCAAACCGGTGGTGGTGTTACACCGAGTTTCTTTATTTTCCCGGCAACTGTTTGCGGAAAATTTAACTCGGCGCATAAAAATGTTTTAGCTACCGTTACCGGCACACAAACCCCCGACAGAATTTTTATTGCCAGCGGGCACATGGACGGCAGAACAATCAACGTTTGTGATGATACTTCATTCGCGCCGTCTGCAAACGATGACGGAAGCGGAACAGTTGCCTCGATAGAAATGGCTCGTATCATAAGCCAGTTTGCTGATAATATGGAAAGCACACTTATCCTGATGACTGTTACAGGTGAAGATCAGGGTCTCTTCGGCAGCACCGCTTATGCTAACTGGTCGTTGAACAACAACCTTCGCATTGATGGAATGATTACAAATGATGTTGTTGGAAACATCACGGGCTGCGATGATCCTTCATGTTCTAACGGAAATTTTATTACCGACAGCATTAGCGTAAGGCATTTTTCGGGCGGACCGTCAACAGCTTCATCCAGACAGTTAAGCAGGTACATGAAATTAAAAGCAGAACAATATGTAACCGAGGTTCCCTGGACTGTAAATTTAATTCCCTTCCTCGATCGTCCGGGTAGAAGCGGTGATCATGTTCCGTTTTATAATAACGGCTATGCTGCAGCAAGGTTTACAGAAGCGCATGAATATGGAGACGGAACAGGAAGTAACGGACACCAGCATAATGAAACCGATTTGATTGAATTTATGAATATCCCTTATCTTGCAAGAATAATCAAAACGAATATTGCGGGGCTTGCCTCACTTGCTATGGCTCCTGAAACACCAACCGCCCCGATAGATGTACAGAATGTGGGCAACGGTACCGATTTACTTCTTACTTGGGCAGCAACTAATACCGAGCCGGATTTTGCAGGTTACCGCATCGCCTGGCGACATCCCGATTCTCTCTTTTACCAGCAGATTTTTCTTGCTGGAAACGTAACTCAATTTACAGTTACCGGTTTAACACCCGAACAACCGGTTTACCTGAGTTATTCAGCATTGGATACAAGCGGTAATGAAAGTATTTTTTCACAGGAAATTTTAGCGACGCCAAGTGCAACACCGGCTGCTCCTCAGGGTTTCGATGCTACATCAACAAAAACCGGCATTCAATTCGCCTGGTTGCCAAATACAGAAATGGATTTAACCGGTTACAAAATAACAAGAACAGCTCCGGGTACTACAGATAAAGAATTTGATATAGATGCATCTCAAACCACTTTTTTCGATAACACTGCTCTCCCGCATATACTTTATCATTACACAATTCAGGCGCGTGATAGTGAAAATAATTTAAGCCCTGCATCCATCGAGCAGCGCGGACAATTAACAACGCACGATTTGGGGATACTGATATTGGATGCAAGTAAGGACAGTCCCGGTAATTATCCGCTTTTCCCGAGCGATGAGCAGGTAGATGATTTTTATGATGATCTTCTAGTTCATTTTAACATC
This sequence comes from bacterium BMS3Abin03, assembly GCA_002898075.1. Classification (GTDB taxonomy): domain Bacteria; phylum Bacteroidota; class Ignavibacteria; order Ignavibacteriales; family Ignavibacteriaceae; genus BMS3ABIN03. Next base: position 4,001 of record BDSV01000161.1, on the reverse strand, counting down.
GGCGGACAGTGGGATATTGCCGATAGTATGGAGCAGAACTTAGCAATCAGCGATGCAGATATGGGAATTTATTCGAGCATTGTGCTTCATAGCGATGTGCGCCTCACCGATAATCCGATTGCCGAAGATACGGTAGCCCTCAGAAAATATCTTCAAAACGGCGGGCATCTTTTTATGTCCGGCTGGAAGCTTATTAAAAGTGCATCGAATAATTCAGGTCAAATAAAAATCTTTTCGCCTGGTGATTTCGTATATGAATCCATGCAGATTGATACATCCAAGAATGCTACAACAGCCGATTTCAGCGGTGCAGATCCGGTTGCAGCAGGTTATCCTTTTATTAATGTTGACTCGGCAAAAACTCCTAACCTCGTCGGTATTCTGAACTCGATGGAAGTATTTCAATCGATGGTTGGGGGTACGGATACAGAAGTGCTTTACAAGTACCGCTCATCGCAGCAGCCGCCATCTGAGTTTCACGGTATGCCCGTGGCGCTGCGGCATATTACTGCTGACCTGGGTATAATTGTTACCGATTTCCCTCTGTATTTTATGGAAGAAGCAGAAGCACAACAGGTCATAACTAACGGGTTAATGGAATTCGGTGAAGTAACGGGTATAGAAAACGACAGGAACAATCCGGCTGCACAACCAAACAAATATTCGTTGAACCAAAACTATCCCAACCCCTTTAATCCATCAACAAGGATAAGGTTCAGCATCCCGGTACAATCAAAAGTTGTGTTGCGTTTGTACAACACTATTGGAGAGGAATTGCGTGTATTAGTGAATGAAGAGAAAGAAGCAGGTGCTTACGAGGTTGAATTTAATGCAAATAATTTACCGAGCGGGGTTTATTTTTATCGCCTCCGGGCAGGAAATTTTGTTAAAACAAAGAAGATGATTTTACTTAGATAACGACAAATGTCGTACTAGTAGTTAGTGTTGAATAATACAAGGGAAATTTTGCGCTGGAGTTATTTAGTCTTTAATATTCCAGCGTAAACTTAATCAAACCGTAGCTGTAGTCCTGCTTAAACCCTTCGGTGATGTGGTCTTCAATACTGTAATTGTAAATTATATCGAAGATAAAATCACGTACCGGTTCAATCCTGAATCCTGCCTGAAAGATATCGTTATTAATCCTTATCCCGTCGAGGAAAAAAGCTTCTTTATTTACCGGATTACCGCCGTGGGTTAAAAATATATCTCCGCCAACATTCCTCACTAAATTACCGTCTGCATCGTAAATATTTTCTCCGCTTCTTTGATGTCTGTATTCCATTGAAAATCTAATCCAGTCATTTACATTGTAAGCAAGCTTTGTGAATATCTCGTCTGCGTTTGGTCCAATTCTATGACCCATATTTGTTCCCCAGGCAGAGTATGTATTTTGTATATTGAAGTGCGTATAAACATACGGGCGAATTCTCGTGTATTCAAAAATTAATGAAAGGTTTTCTACAGTAAACGCCTCATACCAGAAAGCACCAAGCTGGTAAGCGGTTTTGTTTGTATATAGGTTAAGGTTGTCGAGGTGTGAGAGTATATTTTCATCTAAAAAGAAAGTTGCCTGCAGTTCGAGGTTTTTTATAAAGTTTGTTTGAAGATCGAAATAGAGATTACCGTTATCCCTGTCCTGTAAAGACATTTCAACAAACTTATAAAAAACCACGGGGGTTAAATAACCAAGCTCCAAACCCCTGCCGGAATATACAATGCTCTCCCCTATCCCGATATCGAATAAATTATTAAACGTAATCTTCAACCTGTTAAAAGCCCAGTACTTTGTATATCTATCATTACGATTCCTGCTGAAAATGCCGACTGTTGAAGCATGGATCGATGAAAAGTGAACAATGCCGTAATCAAAATTGAACTGAATAAAATCCATCATAGGGCTATCGCCGGAAAGAACAAGCTTGCTTCCGTAGCCGTAGCCAACGGTTAATGGTTCTCTTCCAAGTTGAATTGCAAGATGCATATCTTCAGATGGCTCTGTATGATATTTCAAATAACCACTTGCAAAATCGTAATTTCCAATATTCTCGGCTGCTTCAACCCACTTAAAGTTTGTCTTTAATCTTGGTTCAATTGTTTCCGCTAATTGTTTATTACCGCTTACCCCTCCTTTAATAACCGAGAAAAGATAGCCGAGATGCTTAAACAAAGTACCTCTTATTCTGAAACCGATATTAAATAAATCTGCATTGTTCACTTCGTGTTTTAGCCATTGCCCGTGATAAAAATGACCTAACCCCTCGATATAAACATTGGCATTATCTTCCTGGTATGCATAAAGATATTTCACTTTATTTGAAAAAACATCGGAGAGTGTGCTGCCGAAACTTTTACCGGGTGTAAACAGTCTTGTGGTTGTTTCATTCGAGAGACTATCGGAAAATTCTATTTCATATTTTTTCAGCAGATCTCTTTCTGTACTGCTTAGTTCATTATAACTTCTTTTTACAGAGTCTAAAAGAGCTTTTACATAAAACCTCGAAATGTTCGGTACATCTTCACTAAAGTATGAGATTACCTTTTTTACTTTCATTTCTTTAAGGAAAGTATAAACGGGATGATTAAGCTGAACGTTTTCCACCTGTGCAAAAGAAATACCGCTGATAGAAAACGCTGCCAGTAAAAAGAATATCTTGTATTTTTTGTTATGCAATATTACTCAGAATTTATTATTTCAAATATAGCAAATGAGATCAACAATGAATAGTACCGATTAAATGGGTTTTCTGTTTTTAATCATTATTCACTTCTGTCCAAAATAAATTATTGATTTATAAACAGGACAAAATTTAAAATAGATTATAAGTACAAATCATTATTATGGTTATGAAAAAAACTTATCCCAATTTAATTGGGGCTGTCTAAAAAGTAATTTCTACTTAAATGTCATTCCCGCGGAAGTGGGAATCTGCTGCATAATTGAAGTTTGAGATCCCCTTTTTCAAGGGAATGACAACACAATTTGGAACTTTTTAGACAGCCTCTTTTATAACACATATAACATATTAAAAAAGGGCTTTAGCCATATACAGCGACGTAATGCGGCTGAAGCCGTTTTGGTTTTGGGAGTTTTCATTAGTCCGTCTGCTGAAGCAGACGGCTATGATAGGCGATGAATAATACTTTTCAATAAACTTACTGTTTTTCATTCGTCCCTTTCGGGACTTTTTATTTATTCATTCTTTTTTAATCCCGCCAATAAAGAGACTGTGTGAAAATTTATGTTTGCTTTGTAGCGCGACTTTTAAGTCGCGATTTTTATGAAAAATAGCGAGCTAAAGCTCGCTCTACAAATTTGGTTTCAATTTTCACACGGTATCTAAATTATCGGGCTACATTCAATCATCCCTTCGGGATATTTTTCACTTAACGAATTTTACGTTTTTATTTTCAATCATACCTTAATCAATTCCCGTTCGATTCATCGAACGGTTTTATTTTGCACAAAACATATTAAATGGGCTTTAGCCCCATTAAAACGTTACAATGCGGCTGAAGCCGGTTTTTGGTTTCTCGTTTCTAATTCCGTCTGCTGAAACAGACGGCAAGTGATGGGCGCTAAACAATACTTTTCAATAATATTACTATTTTTCATTCATCTTTGGCTGGGCTTTTTTTCTTTCCTTTTTTTAATACATCCAATAAAGAGACGGGCTATTTTCAATTATCCTTATTGGGATATTTTGTTTGGTGTTTGGTGCTGTCAAAATAATTGTCCCGGCAGGAACAACGTGAAATTAGCCCGGCGATTCATCGCCGGGTAATAATGATAAACATAAAAATAAATTAGTTCAGTAGCGACGATTGATTTTTTTGAATATCAAACACCGATTAACGATTTTTGATTTTAGAAGTGACCATGCCTGAATAGAGTTGACTTTTTTAGACAAAAAAATAATTATTTAATAATAATGTTTACTTTTTCTTTTTTGGTTACTTTTTTCTTTTTGTTAACAACCCATATTTTTGTTAATAACTTT